>JAKLLS010000018.1 GCA_022014155.1 Marinobacter sp.
GATCCGACATTTTTTTGGAGCTGTATCAATGTCGGATCAATCCTCCCTTCTTGTTGAAAAACTCTGGCAACTCAAGCGACGGATCGATAAGGGCGAATGCCCGGACATCGCTTTTGTGCATCTGAATAACCTGCTGCGGGAACCCGGCTATCGCAGTGATGTGTTACGCCGTGTCGAGTCGTCCGGTACCGAACGCCTGAAACGACTCGCCGAAGACATCCGCACTCTGGACTCGGGAGCACCGCTGATGGCAACACCTGCGGTGCAGACCTCTGCAACACGATCGCCAGCGACCAAGCAGAAGTCCCAATCCTGGCTTCGCCGGAACCTGATCTGGATGACGCCGGTGACCGTGGCTGCGGCAATCACCGCGGTTGGTTTCACTGCATTTGAACCTCAAACCATCCGGGTACACGAAGACATCGTTGTAGACACGGTCTGGGAATCGGGCAAGACATACATCCTGGAGAAATCGATTTTTGTCGAGGGCGCAGACCTGACCCTTGAGAGCGGCGTCACGGTAAAAGGCGATAACGGATCAGCACTGATTGTCACCAGAGGCAGCAAACTGTTTTCCCGCGGTCGCCCCGACAGCCCGGTCGTCTTCACCAGCAACCAACCCGAGGGTCAGCGTGCCCGCGGCGACTGGGGAGGTATCGTCGTGCTCGGCAAGGCACCGGTCAATCAACCCGACGCAGCCATTGAGGGCATCTCCGGAAACGATGCCAGGGGCAGCTTCGGGGGCAACGACAACCGTTACAGTTGCGGTGTTATCGAATACACCCGCATTGAATTCGCCGGTTTCGAAGTCTACAAAAACAACGAACTCAACGGTCTCACTCTTGGCGGCTGTGGCAGCGACACCATCGTCCGGAATGTACAGGTACATCGCGCCCTGGATGATGGCATTGAGATGTTTGGTGGTTCTGTCGATCTCAAGAATATTGTGGTGACCGGTGCCGCAGATGACAGTATTGACTGGGATTGGGGCTGGACCGGACGAGTACAGTTCCTGATTGTCCAGCAACATACGGATGTGGGAGACAATGCCTTTGAAGGCGACAACAATGGAAACGACCACCAGGCCCAACCAAGATCGGAGCCCACCTTCTACAACGTCACCCTTGTCGGCACCGGACAGACTGCGAAAAAGCATCGGGGCATGGTACTGCGTGAGGGCAGCGGAGGGCACTTCCATAACATGATCATCGACAGCTACGGGATTGAAACCATCGACTTGAGGGACGAAGTCGCATCGCTGATTGCCAAAGGTGCGCTAACCTTCTCCAATAACCTGATTGCCAATAGCGGCAAGCTCGGCAAAAGTTCCGATGAATCAGGCCAGGATAATGATGACTTTGGTTTCAGCGAAGGCCAATGGCTGACGGCTGCGGATCAGGACAACCTTCGACGTCTCGACAGTGCGCTGCATGTGACAGCCAGGGACCCGGTGAACCCTGACTTCCAGACCCGAGTGCAAATGCGCCAGATGAAAGCAACACAGCCACCAAAATCCGAGTTCTTCGACGAGTCGGCAAACTATGTAGGAGCCCTGAATCCACGCCTGCAATCCAGCTGGCTAGCCGACTGGACAGCCTACCCTGAGCGCTGACCCCGGACCTGCACACCGTCATAGCGGTGTGCAGACGGGACATCCTTCTATCCGGTCCCTGCCACCTTCCTTGGCCCTGTACAGGGCCCGATCGGCCAGCCCCAACAGAGAGTCGGGATCATTGCTGCACTCCGGCCAACCGGCAACACCCACCGACAACGTCACGCCCCCCAGATCCTGATCGCCGTGGTAGATGTGAACGGTTCGAATCGCCCGACACAGATTTTCAGCCTTTTCCCGGGCTGCGGACAGGTTTGCCCCCGGCATAATAACGACAAACTCCTCACCCCCATACCTGCACACCACATCGCTGTCCCGAAACTGTTGCAACAACACCCCGGCCACGGTCTTCAGTGCACTGTCACCCGCTTCGTGGCCATGGGTATCGTTAAACAGCTTGAAATGATCAATATCGACAATCAGCAGCGCCAGCGGCACCTGGTTCCGTACCGCACCCGCTCTCTCATGTTTCAGTAGCTGGTTGAAGTAACGTCTGTTGTGCAATCCCGTCAGCGCATCCTCGTAGGAGTACTTCTGTAATTCTTCGTGCAAGCGGATACTGGACAATGTAATGCCAATCCGCTGCAACCCCTGTTCCAGAGCATGGATTAACCGGGCCGCACCATAGCCATTGCCCTGTTCTGAAAAGTTCTCGGGGATTTCGACCATCAACAATCCCATCACCAGGGCCCCTTCACTGGCTGACTGAACCGTAACCCAGAAACACGCCGTTCCTTCCAGCACCTCCTGCGGTGAAGCGACCTTATCCATAGGTGTCTCCCGATAGCGGGAAGGAACCTCGGTGGGCGAAGGCAACTCTTCAGAGGTATCAAGAATCAACGCAAACTCCGGAATTTTTCCGGCGTAACCCCAATGGCTGAGTCGTTCATACGTCCTGCCTTCATCACGACGCACGTATAGCGCTCCGCTTAATGGACTGCAAAGATCCGGCATGACGCGGGCAAGGTATTTGAACGCCTGGTTGAGCCCGAAGCAATCCTGAAGCCCGGCGATAATGTCATTGAGCATCCGGTTTTTTTCATTTTCGAAGGTAAGCAATCGCACCCTTGCCTGTTCCCGTCGGGCCAGGGTCTCGGCCTTCTCCGTGCGCTCGGCAACCTGTTGCTCCAGTGACAGGGTCAGCCGGTACAACGCTTGCTGGGTGCGGGCGTAATGCCACAGCGAGATCACGACCACCGCCAGTGCAAACAGCAGCGCCCCCCAACTGACCGGCACCCGCCCCCAAGGCAACACTCCGTGTGCCACGGCCATATCCACAATCAAAAACAGACAAAAGATGGCATACGCCAACAGGATGATGCGTTGTTCCAGCAGCAGGTGTTTGAAACGATAAATGACCACCACGGTAATGGTCACCAGGGATACCAGGAACAGGGCGTCAAACGGCGGGAACGTTGACGACAGATTGATGGCGCCACTCAGCGATAGCCCTATTGCCGATACGACATAGGCCAGATGAACCTTCCATACCAGATTGATCATCCGTGGGCGATGATCGGCAAGCCACTGTTCGAGCAGTAACGCCATGGCAACCGGCAGCAGGTAATAGGATCCCGCGGCCAGGTAATCCCAGACCAGCGGCACATTCCACAATAACTGGCTGGCCTGGCTATCGGCCAGCAACATTGCCCCCGATGAAAACGCGAACAGGGCAAGGCTGGCAAACGTTTTTTTCTTCGTCTGAAGCGCCGAGAAAATCAGCGCCAGCAAACCAATCAGCATCGAAAGCGCCGCGATAACCAGCGCTTCCAGGGAGTTCTCAAGGATGTACAGCACCAGACCCGGTCGATTCATAATCGACACTTCGCCCCACAGCCCGATATCGGTGTAATCCGAGAACACTCTGAAGTACAGATACTTGCCTTCAAACCCATCAGGCAGGCTGATTTCATGCCAGGGCCAGCCTTCAAAACGGCCACGGCCCAGCTCATCAAAGGTGCCGTACTGGTAGATTTTCTGGCCGTCGAAATACACCTGAACGATCAGGTCAACACTGAAGATGTAAAGGACCGGCTCCTGCCACTCCCCGTCAGGAAGCATTACCCGGAACCAGACGTGCTCACGACCATCACGGTTGGGAGGATTGGATGGAAAACCAATGGAGCGCCAGCCCTCCTCCCCGGGGCCATCCAGGGTCCATGCCGGGGTACCATCACTGCGGAACGGGGAGTCACCCCAGCGATACTCCCAGCCATCGGATAGCGTCTGGGATGCAGCCGAAGCAGCACCGAATGGTAGGAGGCAGACCGCCAGAATAATCAGTCTGGCGAGATAGAGTGGTACAAAGCGCATCCTTGGCATGTCCTGCAGGGTTGATCTGCCATGAGTATAAGACACGCCGGAGCTTCACACTGCATTCTTCTGAGGAATGGCAATGTTTGACGATCCGGTTACACAGCCAGGCCGATAGGGGGCACACAGGAGGACATATTGCCGCCCCCAGTGCCCTCACCGGTATTGCCGGAACCGTATCAGTCGGTGGAGATACTGTTCAGGTAAGCCTTGTCAGAGATATTGGTCCACTGGCGGATCTGCTTCAGATACTCGCGCTGGGAAGTAATGATTTCCTTTGCCAGCGGATCCTTCTCGGCCTCCTGGGCCAGCAGCTTATCGGTCGCATTGCGGAGTGCTTCGATCACTTCCGGCGGGAAAGTCTTGTGGGTCACGTTGGGATAGTCTTCCTTCATGCGATCCCAGGCTTCACCACTTTCATGCATGGTCTGGATGTACATGTCGTAGGCAGCGGTACGCATGGCCACCCGCAGGATCTCCTGAAGGTCTTCGGGCAGGCTGTCCCAGGTTTTCTGATTGATCAGGAACTGCACTTCCGCGCCCGGTTCCTGCCAGCCAGCGTAGTAGTAATCGGCGATCTGGTGGAAACCCATGGGCAGATCCAGGGCCGGCCCGACCCACTCAAGGGCATCAATGGTGCCACGCTCCAAGGCGGTGTATAGCTCCCCGGGAGGAATATTGGTGACAGCCACCCCCAGCTCAGCCATGACTTCTCCGGCAAAACCCGGCGTGCGCATTTTCAGGCCCTTCAGATCGTCCAGGGAGGTGATTTCCTCACGGAACCAACCGCCCATCTGATTACCGGTATTGCCACCTGGGAACGACAACAAACCGTATGGCTTGTAGACCTTTTCCATCAGCTCCATGCCGCCACCGTAATAGAACCAGGCATATTGTTCCGGGGCCAGCATACCGAATGGAACCGTGGTGAAGTACATGGCGTTGGGAATCGAGCCCTTGTAATAATAAGAGGCGGTGTGCCCCATGTCGTACTGGCCCTGACGCACCAGGTCAAAAATACCGAACGGCGCCTTGTGCTTGTTGGAGGAATCAATACGGAACTTCAGACGCCCATTGGACATCTTTTCAGCCATCGCGGCCATACTGCGGGGTGTTTCTCCCAGGATCGGGGATCCTGGCCCCCAGGTTTCGGCCAGTCGGATGGTGTAAGTTTTTTCGGCCATCAGCGAAGTGCTGATCAGCGACAGCACCAGCGCAAACGCCGCGAGGATCGGTGTGCGAAAAGTTATTGTTGGCATCGTCTTACCTGTTGTCGGTTATTGTCTGAGAATCCCGACAATAGTAGCGTGCCAAATACCGCTTAGCCAATGCAGCGGGCACCTATCCCTGCGCCCGCTGCATTGAAGCAATTATTTCTGTCGCGCCAGCTCCACCAGGCGATACTCTACAAGCGCTGGATCGCTCTCTATCTCGTCCTGAGCGTAGGGGAAGCGTATCCATTGTTTGCCGGAGTAGGCCTCGGTCATATCCTTGTAATAGGGCGACGCCGGATCAGTGGACTGGGAATAGGTCACAAATCCTTCCGCAACCGGCTGCCCCTCATCATCCCATGTCACCGTCTGGATATAGCTATTGCCAAACTTGACGTCGTACCGGCCATCGCTGATATCGTTTGGCCGCGAACTGGCAATGGTGAACGCACCTTCGAACCCTTCACCACCAAATACCGGGATCACGGTATCGTGAATACCGGAAACCTGGAGGTCACCCATGGCGGCGTCCATCGCCATCGGTGAGTCCTGGATGGCTTTCACGCCATCGGCAAACGCCGCCTCAACCAGCGGGCTGAGAACGTTGAGCGTCGCCGGCGTGTTGACCGGGTCGGCAGGATCAAACGGGGTTAGCCATTTGTCCGGGGATTCCACGGGTAACGGATCAATGTTACGCCAGAACTCACGCCAGATATGACCGCCTACCGAGCCCAGGTTATGGGTGCCGTCCCAGGCCTGCAATACTGCACAGGCTTCGGCAATATCCACCGGTTGAGCGTCGCTGCTCAACAAAGTGCCGAGCGGGCAATAGGCATTCAGCACCGCTTCACGCGCCAGCTGTTCGGACTGTAACGAGCTGTCCAGAACGATATCCTGCAGATTGGCCAGATCGAAACCGGTGCTGCCCGGTTTGCCATCGGAGCCATCGAGACGCTGGATGACCTGCTGCATACATTTGCGGGTACGCAAGGTTCGCGGGGTTTCTTCGTCACCGATGATGGCGGCGAACCCGGTCAGCGGTTCCGCGGGATTGGTTACCCAGTAGCTGTCATTACAGTTGTGTACCCAGTCATCCCGATGCAGAGACGGAAGGTTGGCGCGGCCAAAGACACCTTCAGCCGGAGCATCCGCGTCCGTATCCCACTGACAATCAGCGCGGGCACCGTCCATCAGCGGCAGGCCCGGAGCCAACAGATCAAATACCGGGGACAACAGGGTCGTACAGGCCTGTGCCTTGGCATCGGGCACATTGGGCACCACGGTCAGGTCACCGTAATAGGCCGGCTTCCCGGGGCCGGTTGCCACCGTATTGACCCAGGGCACACCGAGCACGCTGCCATGCAGTTCCACGAACTCCTCGAAACTGTCGGCCTGGTTCCAGCGGAAGAACTGGTTCAGCAGGCGATCATTCTCGGCGTTGGCATCACGCAGGGTGTAAGCCTTGGCCGTAGACCAGTTCAGTATCGGCACCCCCGCCGCCTCAAAGGTCAGCATGGGGCCGTAACGGGAACTGTAGAGCGTACGGGTGACATCACTCACCTCGCCGTTTTCATTCATCGCCTGCACGGTGATGTCAGTAGCCTCCATATCCACAAACTCACCCTCGTACAGATACTGGGTGGGGTCGGCGGGGTTCAGGGTTAATTCATAGAAACTGAAGCGATAGGCGGTGGAAACGGTGTGGCTCCAGGCAAACTGATCATTGAAGCCAATCAGCACCGCTGGCAGGCCATAAAGTGCCGCCCCCATAATCTCGGTCTGATCCCCGACTTTAAGGTGCGCGAGGTACAGCCGTTCGGTCTTCTCCCAGGGAAAATGAGGATTACCGAACAACATGGACTCGCCGGTGCGACTGGCACCTGCGGATAAACCATACATGTTGCTGCCGATTGCCAGTTCATCCGCAAACGGGAAAGGCATGTCTTCGCTGCCATCAATGCCAGCGTCGGCGAGCGCATCCAGAATCTGATCCGCTGACAGCTCCGGCACGTCGGTCGCCGGCGGCTGAGCCGTCGCCACGCCATCAACAAAGACCGATGACGATGCCAGAACCGCAAGGCGGAGATACCTGCGGTACATATCGTCCTCTTCCATCGGCATCAGCCAGGGTTCACCACGACAGGCCTCATGACGCCCCGGATGCTCACCGCTCCGCAGTTCCCGCAAGTAGCGGTTAAACCCGGCAACGTAGCCACGGGATGCTTCTCCCACTTCCGGATCACTACCCGTTTTAAGGGGCTCAATGGCCTCGTCCGTTACAGTTGCCCGCCAGAAAAAGTCGGCGTTGAGGTTGGTGGTCGTCGCACCATTGGACGGGATCTGATAGGTGCCATCGGCCCCGAGGAAACGGGCACGTATGCCTCGAACGGTCAGGGTGTCCTCCGACAGCAGGCAGAGATTGTCTTCTGCCTGGGCATAACCGTAGGCGTATCCCATGCTGGCGAAGTCATCGGCTTCGATGTGGGGAATACCGAAAGCGGTACGCTTGAGGGTTGCCTTGAAGAGTTGCTGTTCACCACCAACGACAGGCGCCGAGGTATTTGAGTCATCGTCACTGCCGCCACTGCTGCTCAGGCAGCCGGAAAGCAGGATTGCCGTCAGAGCAACCCCGCCCAGTTTTATTGTAGGTATCATTGTCTCTTCCGTCGTTGTTATTGTTGATCACAAAGCTGACGCTCTGTCACCAATAAACGAACAACGGAGAGAAAGGGTTCCCTTTACCCGTTCAATTTATACCTTGAACTGGCCGACCAGGGTCCGCAGGCTCTCGCCCAGACGCGCCAACTCATGGCTTGCCTCATTGGTCTGGGTCACGCCGGTATCGCTACGCTGGGCCGCATCCACAATGCGTACTACATTCTGATTGATCTCTTCAGCCACCTGGCTTTGCTGCTCGGCCGCCGTTGCGATCTGGGTGACCTGATCGTGAATCTGGCCAACGGATTTTTCGATGGTCCCCAGCGCACTGGTGGCGTGATTGATCCGCTCAACGGTTTCCGTGGAGTGATCACGGGACGCGTTCATACGATCAACCGCTGCCCGCGACTCGCTGACGAAGCCACCAATCATCTCGCGAATCTGATCCGCTGACTCGGCACTGCGCTTGGCCAACTGTCGGACTTCATCGGCCACCACCGAGAAACCGCGACCATGTTCACCAGCCCGTGCCGCTTCAATAGCCGCGTTCAGTGCCAGTAGATTGGTCTGTTCGGTGACGGCATGGATAACATCCAGTACCTGCTGAATATCATCGGACTTCTCCGCCAGGGCATTGATGCTGCGGGCAGTCTCGTCAATTTCGCCGGATAGCCGGTTAACCGCAGCTTGCGCATTGGTGATGGTTTCACCACCATCACGGGCCATGCGATCTGCATCCGAGGCGGCACTCTCGACCTCATTGGCGTTGCCGGATATCTGTTGGATCGTCGCCGCCATTTCATTGATCGCCGAAGCAATCTGATCGGTTTCCGATCCCTGCTCCTGGACGGAGGTGCGGGTTTCGTTCGCCACCCGGCTCAGTTCTTCGGCAGCCGAGGCCACCTGATCCGTGGTGTTGCCCACCTCACGCATGGTGTTCTGGATCTTGATGACAAAGTTATTAAAGCGCCGTCCCAACTCCGCCAGCTCATCCGTGCCCTCGTCAGGCAGACGCTGGCGCAGATCGCCCTCACCGTCAGCAATCTCCTGCATCATGTCACTGACAACTTTCAGCGGCCTGGTCACCGTGCGACCGACAAACAGGCCGATAAACAGGGCTACCAGAACCACGACAACGGTCACCATCAGGATAATGCCAAGAGTCGCCTGGATATTCTGTTCGATATCTTTGCGAGCAGCGTTGACCACGGCGTCTACATCCGTCACATACACACCCGCACCGACCATCCAGTCCCAGCCCGGGATAAGCGTCGAATAGGACACCTTGGGTTCTTCATTGCCTGAAGCCGGGTTCATCCAGTCGTACCCATAAAAGCCACCACTGTCCGCGGCATCAAACAGATTGCCAACCAACTTTCTGAGTATCGGATTATCCGTGGGACCTTCCTTTGAAGGATCGGGGGCATAGGCCAGGTTGTACACGTCCCGGGTATACGCAAATACATAATTGGTTTTATCGAAACGGATCGAACGCAATCGAGCTGCCGCAGCCTCCTTGGCTTCCCGCTCCGACAGGTCGGGGTCGTTCTTTGCTTCCATGACCACGGCACGGGCCGCATCCACCAGATTCTTCAGCCCGGTTTTGCGGGCATCCAGCAGGCTGTCCTCCAGACGCTCGAGCTCTGCCTCTCCGTTCGCACTGATCTGACTCGCGGTAACCCAGGCTATTGTTGCAGCCGTCAGCAGGACGGGCACCAATACGGCCAGTAGTAGTCGGGATCGGATTTTCAGTCGGGTCATCAGTGTCATTGGTATGTATCCATTATTATCGGTGCTTGAGATGCAATTATGCACAGGCCCGCAAACGCATCTGTTCCAGTTTGTTAAGGCGGTGTTACCAGAGTTCGTCGCGGGAACGGGTTGCAGCCACGAATCCGTTTAACGACAGTTGATTATGATAGGAAACGTATCGGCCAGTCCGTGACGGACTTGAATCCGGTATAGACTAAAGTACCAGACACCGGAGGCCACCCATGACCGAACTGTTCCTGATACGACACGGAAAATCCAGCTGGGCCGACGAGTCTCTCCGGGACCAGGAACGCCCACTCAATGCCCGTGGCCAACAACAGTTACCGGCGCTTGCCCGGACGGCACAACACCTGGGCGCACTGGACGGTCTCATTCTTTCAAGCGATGCCCGACGTGCCACGCAGACGCTGGCAGGAATCACAGCAGGAAGGTGTCCACCAGACAGGATCCTCACCGAGGCCGGACTGTACACCTTTGACTACCGGGTTCTCCTGAAACAGCTGGCGATCGTCGGCGATGAGCAAACCATAACCGTCGTCGGCCATAATCCCGCCCTGCTGGATATGGCATCGTACCTCCTTGAAAACCCTCCAGACAGCTTTCCAACCGGCAGCCTGATGCACATTCACCTGCCGGCACGACCGTGGAACAGGCTGAAAAAACACAGCGGCCAGTTGCGGACACTGCTGACTCCCAGAGACATCTGTTTTCAGCAATTCATCCGTAAGCGCGACAAACACACTCCGGACAATGCCGGCCCCCTGGTGGGCCACATTCCTGACGCCCTGCTGCACCAGTACCAGCTATTACGGGATCTTGAAAACGGCGTCATGCACGGCTTTGACGAAGAATTCCTGCACCAGTACCGGGTCGCGATCAGACGCTCCCGGGCCATTGCCGAATCGGTGGCCGGACTAGTCGAGATGAGGAACCTGGACAAGGGCATCAAGACCCTCAAACGGCACGGCCGGGCTACCAGCACACTGCGGGATCTGCACGTATTTATCACTGACCGTGAAGAGGACTTGCGTACGGCCGGCGCCCTCCCGTTTTTCCAATCTCTTGCCCACTCTCACCACCAACAACTCAGGGAACACCTGCAAAGCGGCCAGTATCACCGCGACATGGACCGATGGTATCGCCTGATCACTTCGCCCTCTTTCAGGAAACATACCCTTAACCTGAAGCCGAAAGACATCCAGTGCATGGTGGAGTCCGGGATATCGCGCTACAACCAACGGGCAGCAGAACTGAATAAACGATCCCCGGACGAAGACATCCATGCCCTTCGCAAGACGCTGAAACGCATTCGCTACCTGATGGAGCTGCAAGAGTCTGGCCGGAACAATGTCATGACAAAGGTGAAAAAACGACAACGCTGGTTGGGCACTTTCCAGGACTTGCATGTGCACCTGGAACTGTTGCAGCGATTCAGGGAAGACAAAGGGACACCCACGGAAAACGGCAGAACCGAAGGCGCTATCAACGCGCTGATTGAAAATGTTGAACAAGGCAAGGCAGCATTGAGGCGCCAGATACTCACCCACCATCGTCTTATGCTGTAATTCGCCAGCCTGTGGTCAGGGGCGCTCGTCCACCGGAGCGCCCTCGTCGCACTTTTTGCAGTCCAGCCCACATCCAATCATCGACTCGCGGCCATCTTCAGACACAACCCAAGGCCGATTCACCCAGGGCGGATCATGGCGCACGTGCTGATTGTGACCGCAAGCCAGCTGGGCGACCCAGTGGCATTCCTCATCTTTGTGGTAACCGACAATGGATTGTTTCATAGACTTCAAAGACAACAGGCTTTGTATTTTTTACCGCTACCACAGGGGCACGGCTCGTTGCGACCAGGTTTCAGCTGGCCTTCCGTGGTTTCACCGGACACGTAGTACCAGCGCCCCTCTTCCCCGGTGAAATTCGATACCTCTTCCAGATATCCCCAGCCCTCACCCAGACGATAGATCGCGCGGAAATGCACCGTTCCGGTATCGCCCTGGGTGGAAGTGTCAAGAATGCGGAGGGACGACCAGTCCGGCGACTGCTCAAGATCCAGGGATTGGGGGCGGGTGCTTTCGTGCCAGGTTTCCAGCAGATAGTCGGCAAGCCTGTACACGAAAGCGCAATACCTCGAGCGCATCAACGCTTCCGGCGTAGGTGCCGGGCTGCCTTGATGAAATGACTGACAACAGGCATGGTAGGCTTCGCCGGAACCACAGGGGCAGCGTTGCTGTTCAACAGGGGCTTGATCTGTCATCCGGTTACTCTCATTCCACTATACTGTTACGAAGGGGCACAGTTTATCAGTTCCAACCGTTTCCCGGCTGCGCGATCAAAATCCCATACCTCCAATCGGTGACTTGTTTTGGACGAAGTATCCCTGGTTCATATTCTGCTCGCCAACCTGACGTTACTTGCAGGTGCTTGCCTCCAGGGAGTTGCCGGTTACGGTATAGGCACCTTTTCGGCACCATTATTATTCCTCATCAGCCCATTATTTGTTCCCGCCCCGCTCGTACTCAACGCCGTGCTTCTGACCATATTCATGCTGTTCCGGTACCATGAATCGTTGCAGATCCGCGAGGTACGTTTTGCCATCGGAGGCGGTGCATTGGGCACCTTGTTCGCCGGGCTGACCCTGTTGACTCTGTCCCCCAAAGGCTTTGAGCTGATATTCGGGGTGCTGATACTGACAGGGGTGCTGCTGAGTATTGGCGGTTTACGCCCAAGACTGAACGCTCGCAACAGCGTGCTTGCCGGCGCGGCTTCCACCTACATGGGCACGATTACCGCTGTAGGTGGACCACCCATCGCGCTGATATACCAAAATGAGAAGGGGCCACTGGTTCGCGCGAACATGTCCGCGTTCTTTCTGGTCGCCAGCTTTTTCAGTGTCACAGCGCTGTTTGCCTCCGGGTATCTCGGCATCCGGGAACTCAATCTGTTCGCCCTCACCTTCCCAGGTGTTCTGGGCGGCTTCTGGCTCTCGGGGAAACTGGTCCATCGCCTGCCGGTAGAGGGACTAAGACCTATTATTCTTGGTATCGCCGCGGTAGCGGGTACAGCAGCCCTGGCTCGTGGGTTACTGACACTCCAGGTGTAGCCCTGGCCTCAGTCCGCCCAAAGTCGTGCCCGAAAACGGCTTCGCCGCCAAAGAAGAGCCAGCCAAAGGGCGTGGAGATTGATCAGCAGGGCCAGCACCCATTCGAAGGCATGCTCCTTCTGGTCGTAAAATTCAGGCACCACGCCATCAAGAATGACCGACAGGATGCCCACTGCAAGGGTCACCTGGCATAATTTCAGAAGCCGTGAACCGGTGCCACTCCAGGCGGGATGATTTCGGAGAGCACCACTGATCAGCAGTTGGGCAATGAAGGTTAGCGAGAAATACAGCACCACGCCGGTGCGCCGGACCAGATTGAAGCCGTCGCCGGTATGACCGAGAGCCAGGGTGTACGCTATCAATGACAGGCAGGCGATCACCCCGAGCCAGGGAATCCAGGCAACCCCGATTGAATGAATCCCCAATTGGCGCAACCAGCGACCGTTCAGCCACCAGAACAGAATACCCACTACGGCCGCTGGCAACATCGCACCCTTGAAGATGAAATAGGCCAATCCGTTCCGCCCGGTGCGACTGATGCTGGTGCAGCTGTCCCAGTAGGGGATACAGGCGGAAACATGGCCCTCCAGCACCGAGACCACAAAGGTGGTGTGAATGGTCAGAAACGGAATAAGGCCAGCAGCAAGCGCCAGCCACCACAGCGGCACATTCCTGTGGTCAGCCATGCAGCCCCTCCAAGTGGCAAGCTATTGCATATTGATACCATATGCCTGCCTCCGAATGTAACCACACAGCAGACTCACCGGTTGGTGGCCATTACGGGCGCCTGGTCACGGCCATGGTCAGGCGGGAAATACAGGTGGTTTTGCCCTGCTCATTCTCCAGGCGGATTTCCCACACTTGGGTAGCGCTACCAATATGCAAGGCGGTGGCTGTGCCATAGACCCAGCCCCCGGTCACCGGCCGAATATGATTGGCGTTGATGTCCAGCCCCACCGCAACCGTATTGGGGTCTTTCAGACAGCAATTCGCCGCCATGCTCCCCAGGGTTTCTGCCAGCAACACGGATGCACCGCCGTGCAGGATGCCAAAAGGCTGGACGGTGCGCTCATCGACCGGCATGCGGCCTTTGACATAGTCATCACCAACTTCCAGGTACTCGATGCCCATGTGGTGGACTGCCGTATTTCTGCTGGCTTCCATCATCTGTTCAAGGTTGGGGGTTTGGGTCCAGATTGCCATTGCTCTTCCGTCTCCCGGGTCGGGTCGATTAAATGATCAAAAATACAGTCTATCCAGATAGGAAGCGAACGACTATTGTATTTTCGTCACACATCAATATACCCGCACCAACTCTTGCTTTTCCCAGCCCAGCGGCAAAAAACAGGGGGCAGTGTGTGATCGGGGGTCAGGGTTGGGCCTGTTCAAGATACTTCAACACCAGATCCTCGTGTATGCCTTCCATTACGATCAGCTTGAGCGCCGCACGGATGTCATCGGCGTAGGCCATCACCGGTGAGCTTCTGGACACTGCAATATAGGAGCGCGTCCCTGGCACGAAGAATGGGGAAACCGACACAGCCAGACCAAGCTCCTTGACGGTATAAAGCCCAACCAGTTCCGGGGCGATCACCACATCCACTCGGTCTTTTGCCAACATGCGCATCAGATTTTCGTAGCGCGGCGCACTTTCCTTGATCAGTTGATCGTCGGCATCAAACCTCGGGAAATAACTGGCACCTGACAGCACACCAATCCGCTTCTCACCCAGATCGCTGTAGCGGTCAATGCGATGGGTTTCATCCGTGTAGAAAAACAACTTCCTTTCGGGCGGAAAGGCCGGCGCCACAAACTCCAAATACTCGGCGCGCCCTTCGGTTTCCAATGGCCCCAGCATGACGTCGACATGACCCTGCTGCGCCATCAGCAGCACACGCCGGAACGGAGCCTCGACGAACCGGAGCTGCCAACCCAACCGATTGGCTATTTCCCGGAAAATATCCACGTAAAGGCCGGTTTTCTGATTGCCGTCTACAATTCGATAAGGCGGCGCATGGTTCACGCCCACGGTAACCATCAGCGGATCGCTGGCGGAGGAATCGTTCGCCATTGCCGGCTGTAGAAACAGTGCAAGCATGAGTGCCGATATCAGCATTAACGGTACGCGTATAGCTGTTCGTTCTTCCATGAATTACAGGCACCGTGTTCGTTGTTGTGGTTGCCCCGAGTATAGACCTTTTCGAAATCTGACCGGGACTGCTTTCCGTATTTGCCGCTTGAAATTAATCCCGTTGGCCACAAGGTCTTACATCAGAGCAGCCAACAGATTTCCGAAGTCCCATTCATCCATCAATCACAAGGACAGACTCCATGAACGTTCTGATGGTTCTGACTTCCCACGACCAGATGGGCGATACCGGTCACAAAACCGGCTTCTGGCTCGAAGAGTTCACTGCCCCATATTACGTGTTCAGGGATGCAGGTGCGCAGATCACCATAGCTACACCCAAGGGTGGCCAGCCTCCTGTTGACCCCAACAGCGAAGCGAAAGAAGCATTGACCGAGACCACACGTCGATTCCAGGAAGACGCCCACGCCAAGGAATCCCTCGCCAGCACCAAAAAACTGGCGGATGTGGACATGAATGGGTTCGACGCGATTTTCTATCCCGGTGGCCATGGCCCGCTCTGGGATCTGGTGAACGATGAGAAAAGTATTGCGCTAATCAAAGCCGCCTATGAGCAGGACAAGGTCATTGGCGCCGTATGCCACGCGCCAGCCGTGTTCAAGAACGTGGAAGTGAAGCCCGGGCAGAACATTGTGGGTGGCCGCGAGGTCACCGGCTTCAGCAACAGTGAAGAGGAAGCGGTTGGCCTGACCAGTGTTGTACCCTTCCTGTTGGAGGATATGCTCAAGGAGAACACCGCCACCTACTCCAAAGGCGATGACTGGGCGCCACACATCGTGGTGGACGGCAAACTGATCACCGGCCAAAACCCAGCCTCATCAGAAGGCGCGGCCAAGGCAGTCGTCCAGGCGCTTCAGGAAGGCTGACTCGCCCTCCTGAAGTCATCTATTCCCCGGCGTGACTGATCAGTACGCCGGGGGCTCCCACCTCCAGCTTTTCCCGGATGTGCGCCGGTATCGGCGTCTTTGCCATCTCCGATGGCTGAATCAGCACGTAAGTAATGTCGGCCTCCGCGACCAGTTGCCCGTCACCAAAGCGGACAAACTCCAGATGCAGGGTGAACGAGGTATTCCCCAGACGCCCAATCCTGATCCGCGCCTCCAGCACATCATCAAACCGCGCCGGTGCCCGGTAATTCACCGTCAGGCTCACCACCTGGATGTCGAGATCCTGGTCCAGCAGGTTCTGGTAATCCCCGAACAGGGTGCGGATGTATTCGTTCATGGAAATATCCACAAAGTCCGCGTAGCGGGCGTTGAAGACGACACTCTGGGCATCGCATTCGCCGTAGCGGACGCGGAAACGGAAGCGGAATGGCAGGTCAGTCTGTTCAGTCATCGTTATTCAATCTGCACTATGGGTGGACCCACAGCCTACCCCATCAACCGATCATTTTCTGCCCGCCGTGCCGAGCGACTCTGCAAAATAATCCAGCAACATTCGCACCTTGGGCGACAGATGGCGGTTATGGGGATACACGGCCCAGATGCCATCATCATCTTCTTGGTGGTGGGTCAGAAGCGGGATCAGTTCGCCCGAATCCAGTGCCGGCTGAACGTAATAATCCGGTAACTGAACGATCCCAATGCCCTTGAGTGCGGCATCCAGCAGGGCCCTCCCGCTGTCGCAGCGGACGTTGCCGCTTACCCGGATATTGCGGGGCTTGCCCGCGTCTTGAAAACGCCAGTAATCGAGATTGCCCTGAAGGCAGTTATGGTGCTCCAGTTCAGACAAGGAATGAGGTGTGCCGTGAATCGAGAGATAGGCGGGTGAGGCACACACATACAGCGTCCGGGAGGCCAGGCGTCGGGCCATCAGGCTGGAGTCCTCGAGCTTACCGAGCCGCACCGCAAGATCGTATCCTTCGGCCACCAGGTCCAGTGTCTGGTTGGTGAGATTCATTTCGACGTCGAGTTCCGGGTAACGCAATACAAAGTCGTTGACCAGGGGCGCTATCGACTTCTCTCCGTAGGTCACCGGTGCTGTCAGCCTCAGCCGCCCTCGGGGTACCAGCTGCATATTGGTAATGGAGCGTTCCGCCTGCTCGAGGGCGTCGAGCACCTGCCGGCAATGCTGGTAGTAGATCTGACCGGCTTCGGTCGCGGAGACTCTTCGGGTCGTTCTATAAAAAAGGCGGGTGGATAGACGGGCTTCAAGCGCACCGACCTGCCGGCTGACTTGGGCTGTCGAGACGCCCAGCCTTTTCGCAGCACGGGTAAAACTCTCTGTTTCTGCTACGGCAACGAACTCGTTCACGCCTTCCCAACGATACATGCCCTACCCTTTGTCGTTTCTTACGGCCCTTATTATTGCACACAGGTAAAAGTGATTTAACGTAATACTCCATTATCAACCGGTTTGAGGTAAATACAATGGGCTGATGAGTCGGGCGGCTTCCCGCCTTCCAAGTATTACCAACGGAGAGCGTTATGACTGAGATGATCAAATCGAAAGCGGCGATTGCCTGGGGACCAGGCCAGCCACTGTCAATTGAAGAAGTGGATGTCATGCCCCCGAAAGCGGGAGAGGTGCTGGTGAAAGTCATCGCAACCGGTGTGTGCCACACCGATGCGTTCACCCTCTCCGGCGACGATCCGGAAGGCAACTTCCCGGCGATCCTCGGTCACGAAGGTGGCGGCATCGTCGAAGCGGTCGGTGAAGGCGTTACCAGTGTCCAGGTCGGGGACCACGTCATCCCCCTGTATACACCGGAGTGTGGCGAGTGCAAGTTCTGCCTGTCCGGCAAAACCAACCTGTGCCAGAAAATCCGTGAAACCCAGGGTAAGGGGCTGATGCCCGACGGCACTACCCGTTTCTACAAGGACGGCGAGCCAATCTTCCACTACATGGGCTGTTCCACCTTCTCCGAGTACACCGTGCTGCCAGAGATTTCCCTGGCCAAGGTCAACAAGGATGCACCCCTGGAGGAAGTCTGCCTGCTGGGTTGCGGAGTGACCACCGGCATGGGTGCGGTGATGAACACCGCCAAGGTGGAGGAAGGCGCTACTGTGGCGATCTTCGGGCTCGGTGGCATCGGCCTGTCTGCCATCATCGGTGCCACCATGGCCAAGGCCAGCCGCATCATCGGTATCGATATCAACGAGAGCAAGTTCGACCTGGCTCGCCAGTTGGGCGCAACCGATTGCATCAATCCGAAGGACTACGACAAGCCAATCCAGGAAGTGATCGTCGAGCTGACCGAGGGCGGCGTGGACTACTCCTTCGAATGCATCGGCAACGTCGACGTCATGCGTTCGGCCCTGGAATGCTGCCACAAAGGCTGGGGTGAGTCCGTCATCATTGGTGTCGCCGGGGCTGGCCAGGAAATCTCCACCCGTCCGTTCCAGCTGGTGACCGGCCGGGTCTGGAAAGGCTCCGCCTTCGGCGGCGTCAAGGGTCGCTCCGAGTTGCCGGGTATTGTCGAGCGCTACCTGCAGGGTGAATTCAAACTCAATGATTTCATCACCCACACCATGGGGCTGGAAGACATCAATGAGGCCTTCGAGCTGATGCACGAAGGCAAGAGCATTCGCAGCGTCATCCATTTCGACAAGTGATTATGGCGGCCGCCTGTCCTGCCCGGCAGGTGGCCCTTCGACGGAGTTTCCCATGACCCTTGAAAACCTGAGCAGCAACAAAAGTTTTGGTGGCTGGCACAAGCAGTACGTTCACCCGTCCGACAACCTTGGCTGCGCCATGCGCTTCGCGATTTACCTGCCACCGCAGGTCGCCAACGGGCAAAAGGTACCGGTGCTTTACTGGCTGTCCGGCCTGACCTGTACCGATGAGAACTTCATGCAGAAGGCTGGTGCCCACCGCGTGGCGGCAGAGCTGGGCATCGCCATCGTGGCGCCGGACACAAGCCCGAGGGGCGAAGGCGTTGCCGACGATGAGAGTTACGATCTGGGCCAGGGTGCGGGCTTCTATGTCAATGCCACCGAAAGCCCCTGGAACCGGCACTACCAGATGTACGATTACGTGCTGAATGAGCTGCCGGCAATGATAGAGTCCGTTTTCCCGGTCACTGACCAACGCTCAATCGCCGGCCATTCCATGGGCGGTCACGGAGCCCTGGTGCTGGCACTGCGCAATCCCGAACGATACCAGTCTGTCTCGGCGTTCAGCCCGATCAGCAATCCGGTCAACTGCCCCTGGGGCAAGAAAGCCTTTACCGCCTACCTGGGCAGGGACACCACCCGTTGGGCGGATTACGACGCCAGCCTGCTGATGCGGGAAGCGCGGCAGTTCGTGCCAGCCCTGGTCGACCAGGGGGACGCCGATAGCTTCCTGACGGAACAGCTTCATCCAGAAGCCCTTGAGTCAGCCGCGGCCATAAGTGGTTATCCGCTGGAGCTGAACCGGCGTGAGGGTTACGACCACAGCTACTACTTCATTGCCAGCTTTATCGAGGAACATCTGCGTTTCCATGGTCGATACCTCGGGTAATTCGATCACCTGATTAAATTACGGGTATCCGGAATTAATGGTTGATGGTGGCTCTATGTCCTTCTCTTTACATGGCCACGAACGGGGCCTCGCGATGGCGGCCGTCGGTGTCACGGTCCTGAGCTTCGACAGTTTGCTCGTCCGGCTGGCGGCGACGGATGGGTGGAACATCATTTTCTGGCGAAGTGCCCTGATGGGACTATCGCTCGGCTTGCTGTGCCTCGACGGGCGCCGGTTGGCGACGCTGCGCGGGAATCTTGGCGCATCACTGTTCTCCGCGATACTGCTGGGCATCACCTCCAGCCTGTTTGTCCTGGCTGTCATGAACACCAAGGTAGCGAATGTGGTGGTCATCCTGAGTGCCGCCCCCCTGTTTGCTGCCATCTTCACCCATTGCTTCCTGCGTGAGACAGTGGCTATGCGAACCTGGCTGGCGATCATCTCGGCCATGGCCGGCATACTGATCGTCTTCTCGGGCTCTCTGACCAGCGACGGCCTGGTCGGCGATGTCTATGCGGTGATCTCAGCGGCTGCCGTCGGGGGTAACCTCACCCTCTTGCGCCGGCACCCCAACCTGGACAGGATTCCCCTCATCGCCATAGGGGGCGGCTTATCGGCGCTGATTGCCTGGCCGATGGCAACGCCACTGGCCCTCACGACACAAAGCTACGGCATATTGGCGCTGATGGGGCTATTGCAGATGCCATTGGCCACCACGCTGATCAATAGTGCGACCCGCCATCTGCCGTCGGCGGAAGTTGCCCTGTTCTATTTGGTTGAAGCCGTGTTTGGCACCCTGTGGGTTTGGTGGTGGCTGGATGAGCAGCCACCACAGGCGACCCTGCTCGGCGGTTCTTTGATCCTGTTGACGCTCTTCGTCAATGCCTGGCTTGGCCTACGAAACCACCGGATGGTGCAGCACTCTGGCGAGTACCCCACCCCATAGCGGTCAAATTGCACCTCATCCATCACCAGCCACCAACCTGTGCTATGTTCTTTGATACCCCCCAAAATAGGCAGGCGGTGCACATGAGCAACCCAAAACACACGTTGTTCTGGATGACACTTTTCCTTGCCGTTGTGGTGGTTGTGTGCGCCCTCATCCACGCGCCCCTGACCACAGCGTTTATGGCCAACTGGGTCTTTAACCTGCTGATCGTCTGCGTGTTGATCATCGGTATCGCGCTGACCTACCGGCAGGTCTTCATCCTGTTCCCCGAACTGCGCTGGATTGCCCAGTTCCGCACCGGTAATGCCGGACTCTCGGTACTGCAGGAGCCTCGACTGCTCAAGCCGCTGGCGAAACAGCTGGGGGACGAATACAAGCGCGATCGCTTCACCCTGTCCACACTCTCCCTGCGCACGGTGCTGGACGGCATCCATTCCCGAATGGACGAGCAGCGGGAAATCACCCGCTACTTCATCAGCCTGCTGATTTTTCTCGGGCTGCTAGGCACATTCTGGGGCTTGTTGGGCACCATCAACGCCGTGGGCGAGGTGATCACCAACCTCAACATGGATCAGGAAGATTTTGGTGTTGTCTTCGCCGACCTGCAGGCAGGCCTGCAAACGCCGCTGCAGGGCATGGGCACCGCGTTCAGTTCTTCCCTGCTGGGGTTGGGTGGATCACTTATTCTGGGGTTTATGGATATCCAGGCGGGCCACGCCCAGAACCGCTTTTATGACGGGCTGGAAGAATGGCTGACCAGTGTCACCAACCTCGTGGATACCATTGAAGATCATGACCAACAGATCGGGTAATGCCTCGTGATCGGTTCCAAGCGCCGCGCCCGCAGCACCATCAATGTCTGGCCAGGTTATGTGGACGCCCTGTCGGCACTGCTGATGCTCATCATTTTCATGCTGTTGATTTACGTCGTCAGCCAGCTTTACCTGTCCCAGACCCTGTCCGACCGCAACCTGGAACTGGCGCGGCTGAACGATCGCCTGAATGATATTTCGCGCCTGCTGGGTCTGGAGAAAGACAAGAATACGATGCTCCAGAGTCAGTTGGAGGCGAGTCTGACCCGCAATGAAGAAATGCAGATGCGTTTCGAGAGCGTGCGGAATCAACTCATGCAGCAGTCAGC
Organism: Marinobacter sp.; assembly: GCA_022014155.1. Lineage (GTDB taxonomy): Bacteria > Pseudomonadota > Gammaproteobacteria > Pseudomonadales > Oleiphilaceae > Marinobacter. Next base: position 21,359 of record JAKLLS010000018.1, read on the forward strand.
CGACGCCCAGGCACAAGCCGAACGACTGGATGCCCTCAGCCAGGCCGTGGAAGAACGCGATCGCGCACTGGATGAAAAAGACGAACTCTCCGCCAGCCAGCAGGCCATGATTCTCCGGTTATCCAACCAGATCGCAGCCCTTGAGTATCAGCTGCAGCAGATCAGCGCTGCTCTGAAACTGCAGGAACAGCAAACGGCTGAAAAAGAGGCTGAGCTGGAGGATGTCAGCCGGCGACTGAATACCCTTCTGGCCGAGCGCGTGAATGAACTTGAGCAATATCAGTCGGAGTTCTTTGCCCGGTTACGGACCATCCTGGAGGAAAACGAAAATATCCGTGTGGTTGGCGACCGTTTCCTGCTGCCATCGGAGTTGCTGTTTGCCTCCGGCTCGGCGCAACTCGGCGAGGCTGGACAGAACGAACTGGATAAACTGGCAAACGTATTACTGGATGTGGTCGAACGGATACCGGAGGACATTGACTGGATTCTGCGGATCGACGGCCATACCGACGTGATTCCCATCAACACGCCGCAATTCCCTTCCAACTGGGAGCTGTCCACTGCTCGTGCCGTGGCGGTCGTTCGCTACCTCGCCGATCAGGGGGTCCCCGATCGGCGCATGGTGGCCGCCGGCTTTGGGGAGTTTTTTCCCGTCGCTGACGGCACCTCGCCGGAGGCCCTACAGAAGAACCGGCGAATCGAGATCAAGCTAACGGATCGTTGATATAGCTCCCACCGCACCAAGTTGAAATGTAAATTAATGTAAAATCAATCGCTTGCCGCAACAAAAGTTGGTCGATCTGACCACATTTCCCGGCTAATGGGCCAATGCTGCATTGTGGGCCATTAACGTACTTTCCAGATCATTAACAAAAAGAAACATTCAGAAACATTTCCGGAATATATCCAAAGTATTGCACGTCAAGGACGCTTCGGGCGACAGACAAAAACCAATAACGTGAAAGGGATCACACTTCCATGACTCAACTATCGAAACTCCTTCTGGCGGGATGCATAGCTCTGCCCATCAACTGGGCGCACGCCGACACAACGCATTTCCCCCTGTCTTACAGCTTCATCGGTGCCGAGATCAGCTACGTCGACTCCGGCAACTCCAAAAACAAATCCTCTAATATCGATAACCTCGCGAATTACCCGGAATACGGGCTCACTCTGGGTCATCAGTTCAATCCGAACTTCACCCTGATGGGCGCCTTTACCTATGGCGACGCAGAAACCCGTTCAACGGATATCGATACTGATATTTTGCGAGGCTCACTGGCCGGACGCATCCATCCCGGCAAATTCCGACTCGGTGGCTGGCGTCCTTTTGCTGGCCTGGGCTACAGCTACACCGATATTGATGTAGACGGTGCGCCAAGTTCCAAAACGGAGGATGCCCTCTACCTGGAAGGTGGCTTCCAGCGCATGATGAGCGATCGTTTCGTCTTTGAAGCCGGTGCGCGAGCACGCACCGAACTTGAAGATGGCTATGTCGATGGCCAGGTATTTGCCGGTGTTCAGTTCCTGTTCAACCGCTCGTATCCACAACCACCCAAAAACCAGCTTCCTGAGCCCCCCGCGCCCGTCGCGCCACCAGCTGACTCCGACGGCGATGGTGTTCCCGATCCACGCGACCTGTGCCCCAACACTCCCCAGGGCGCTCTGGTGGACGACGATGGCTGCGCCCAGGAGCTGACCCGTGAGATCAAGGAAACCCTGTACGTAGAATTCGACCTTGATGGCACGGACGTCAAGCCCGAGTACTTCAATGACATCGGGAAGCTGGCGGAATTAATGACCCAGTACCCGACCAGCCGCATCCTGCTCGAAGGCCACACCGACAGCACTGGCAGCGCCAGCTACAACCAGAACCTGTCCCAGAGCCGTGCTGACTCCGTCATGAAGGTACTGGTCCAGGAGTTCAACATCGGTTCTGAGCGCATTTCTACGACAGGCATGGGTGAATCCCAGCCTATTGCCGACAACACAACTGATGAAGGTCGCGCTAAAAACCGGCGTGTAGAAGCCATCCTCACAGGCAAACACACCGAAATAATGAAAAAACAATAAGGGGCTCAACATGACTAATCTCAAAACACATCTGGGTATCGGCATCACCGCCCTCTCCCTCCTGATCGCCGGTTGCGGCGGTGGCGGCGGTGGTCCAAGTGACCCGCGCATTCCAGCAGAAAACACGCCCTCCGATGGTGGCGGCAATAACGGCAACGTTGGGGGCGAACAGGAAACCTTCTGCACGTCCGAGAGTACGGTCTTTGAAGTTTCTGAATTCGTACCTGCGGATGGCGAACAGGGTGTTGCACTCAACCGCAGTATTCGTGTGACCTTTAACGCGGATGTCGATGCAGCCACTGTCAGCCAGAACTCCCTGCCGCTGACCGTTAATGGCAACGCAACCGTGGTAGCTGCCTCCTATAACACTCTGGGCAAGGCCGTTGTCATCAATCCCAATATGGATCTGATGGCCAATACCGACTACCAGGTGACCGCCACAACGGAACTGCGGGCTCTGTGTGACGAAGAAGGTGACCTGGTCAAGACTCTGACCGGAAACGACTCCGTCGCATTCAAGACAGGCAGTGAAGTGGATAGTCAGGGACCGTCAGCTGTTGCCTCCTCACCTGAGGACGGCGAAACACTGGCACCGACTGACACCAACATCTATGTCGAATTCGATGAAGAGATTGACCCTCAGTCGGTCAATGCGAACAACTTCACCGTCACGGAAATCGATGAAAACGGCAATCCGGTTGCCACTGTCGAGGGTGTGATTAATCCGGTGGGCAACTCCATCGAGTTTGATCCTGACGGCAACCTGAGCTTCCAGACCACATACGAGATTACGGTTGACACGACGATCACCGATCTCGCCGGCAACGGCCTGGAGCAGCCTGCAACCTTTACCTTCCGTACAGGTGGCCTGGTTGTGCTGCTGGATAACACCCTGCTGGGAGACCCGACGACAGCCCAATCCGAGGGTTTTGACAGTGGCATTCTGGTCGAGGGTTTACACACGCTTGGTGGCACCCTGCTGTCCGCCCTGGAGTTTGGTGATTCCGAGGACGGTCTGAACAGTGTTGATAATGCGCTGATCCTGCAGTTTCCGTTGGTGGAAGACCTCCTCACCGCCCTTACGGCTCTGAGTGCAAGTGAGCCCCCCAGCCTGGAAGGCACAGACTTCACCGAGTATTCCTCTGCACTGGTAGCCGTATGTGATCCGAAATCAATCAGCACGACCGATCCTTCACCGGATTGTGCACTTGCGCTGGATCTTGGCCTGGATGCAACCCAGTTGCAGAGCCTGGCCGACACCTTCACCGGAGGCAACCCGGAGCAGATCCCGGCCCTGATTCAGGCCATGGCAGAAACCTTCGCCTCAGGCGACTTCAACAACCTGCCCCAGGAACTGTCCGATGTTCTGGGTGGCCAGCTGTTCCCTGCGGGCGATGGTCTCGGTGTCGAGTTGCGCCTGGTGGACGACAGTAGCATTCCGCTGCCAGCCGATGCCGAAAATGCCTTGTTGATGGTGCTGGAGGCGTTCAACGCGATTCCGGTACTGGGTGAGCTGTTCAACCTGAATGATGGACAATCGCTGGTCGACCTGGGCCTGCTGGAAGGTTCCCTGCTGGGTGTTGATCTGGGCGGACTGGCTTCCGTGGATGTCCTCAGCGGTACACAGACCATCGTCGGCGAAGACGGCGTTCTCAACCTCGGTGGCGCTTTGTTTGATCTGTTGCTCGGAATGATCCCTGAGCCGGGCACCGGCGAGCCTGGCGGTGAACTGCCGCTGTCGCCAGCTGATCTGCCTCTGATCGGTGAACTGCTGAACCTGGAAGACATCTCGCTGGATCCAGCGCAGCTGGAAAACCTGGCGGAGTTGCTGATGCCGGGTGAGGGCTTCGAGTTTGATCCTGCGACCCTGCCCCTGGTCGGTGATATTCTGGCAGCCCTGCCGGATGGCTTCGAAGGAGGCGATGACCTGCCAATTATTGCAGATCTGATCCTGCTGCTGGACCCGGCCAATCTGGAAGGTAATCCGTTGACGGATATCCCTGTACTGGGAGACCTTGTCGATCAACTGCTGGCTTTCAACGGCGGTGGCGATCCGAGCACCTTACCTCTGGTCGGTGAACTGACGACGCTTCTGGATCCGGATAGTGTCTTGGGTGAGGATAGCCCTCTGAGCCCACTGGCAGATCTGCTCAACCCTGATCAGCTGGGCGATGCCACGTTGTTGGAGGATCTCTTGGGACTGCTGGATCCGCTAAATCTACTTGGCTTCCTGACTTCTTAACTCCTGGAACCTAGCCATCAAAAAACCCGCCAGTTGGCGGGTTTTTTTGATGGCTGGAATAATAACGCGCAGGCTTACCTACTCAAAAGTGAATCACCGACCGAATACTTTTCCCCGCATGCATCAGTTCAAACGCCTTATTAATATCTTCCAGTGGCATGTTGTGGGTAATAAATACATCCAGCGGGATTTCCCCTTTTTCCGCCTTTTCCACATAACCCGGCAGTTCCGTACGACCCTTGACGCCACCAAACGCAGAGCCCTTCCAGACCCGACCGGTGACCAACTGGAACGGGCGGGTACGGATTTCCTCACCGGCACCGGCCACGCCGATGATGATGGATTCGCCCCAGCCCTTGTGGCAGCACTCCAGAGCTGAACGCATAACATCGACGTTGCCGATACACTCAAAGGAATAGTCCACACCGCCGTCGGTCATTTCAATGATGACTTCCTGGATCGGCTTGTTGTGATCCTTTGGGTTGACCACATCGGTAGCACCGAGTTGTCTGGCAATATCGAACTTTCCGGGGTTGATGTCGATAGCAATGATCCGGCTGGCCTTGGCCATGGTCGCGCCGATGATAGCCGCCAGACCGATACCGCCGAGACCAAAGATGGCGACCGTTGCGCCTTCTTCCACCTTGGCCGTGTTCAACACCGCGCCAATGCCGGTAGTGACACCACAGCCCAGGAGACAGACTTTGTCCAGCGGCGCTTCCTTGGGGATCTTCGCCAGGGAGACTTCAGGCAGCACGGTGTATTCGGAGAAAGTGGAACAGCCCATATAGTGGTAAATGGGCTCGCCCTTGTAGGAGAAACGGGAGGTGCCGTCGGGCATCACGCCCTTGCCCTGGGTCTCACGCACGGCACCACACAGATTGGTCTTGCCGGAGGTGCAGAATTTACACTTGCCGCATTCGGCGGTGTACAGGGGAATCACGTGGTCACCCACTTCCACGGACGTCACACCCTCGCCGACGGCCTCGACAATACCACCACCTTCGTGGCCAAGGATCGCCGGGAAATTACCTTCAGAGTCAGCACCGGACAAAGTGTAGGCATCGGTATGGCACACACCAGTGGCGACAATGCGTACCAGCACTTCCCCTTTTTGGGGTGGAGCAACATCCACTTCCACAATTTCCAGCGGTTTGTTGGGGGCAAACGCCACCGCAGCACGGGATTTAATCACTTTCAGACTCCTTTCGGATACGTTGACAGTTTCTGAGTACTACGCTGTTTACTCAGTGTAGATGACCGTATCCATTAAAAGGACTGCTTCACGCAATTCCGACCGGATTCTTTCGCGCTGTACAACGCCGCGTCTGCGCGCTGAATGAGCTCATGGGGCGTATCGCCAGGGCGAAACGTAGCAACGCCCACACTGATGGTAACCGGTTCCGGGATCGAGAACCGGTGACTCTCAATACTCCCCCTCAAACGATCAGCGACCGGGACGGCGCTGTCCAGTGGAGTCTCGGGCAGGATGATCAGAAACTCCTCACCGCCCCATCGACCTGCAATCTCCGATTCACGAATGCCCTCGCCAACCAGCGCTGAGACACCGGACAACACCGCATCCCCTTCATTGTGGCCAAAGCGGTCGTTGATGGATTTGAAGTTATCCAGATCAAAGATAATCACTGAGAACGTGCTGCCATACCGGGTACAGCGGGCCACCTCCTGATCCATGAAGCTTTCGATCTTGTGGCGATTATAGAGCCCGGTTAATTGATCGTGCACGGCCTGGTAGGTCAGTGAATGGAGCAACTGGTTACGATTCAGCGCGCTGCCGAACAAATTCGCCATCAACTCCGCTGTCTGGGCTCTCTGGGGCGTCCAGGGATTAACAGCGGAGGTCATCTGAATCCCCAATATGCCCGACATCCTGTCACCACGATGCACCATGACCAGCAGAACCGACTGCTGACCTTTCAAGGTCAACAACTCCTTCAGGAACTCCAGCTGTGGGGGTATCTCCTTTTCCGCCGAGAAAATCACACTTGGCTTGCCCTCAAAGACCTTGTTCAGGCTGACCGGAATAACCGGATACTTTCTGGCAATGTCCGGGCACAGCGAGCCAAAGCCCTTATCTGCCCACTCGTGACTGACCCACACCTGCTGACTGGCATCATCAAACTGACACAGAAACACCCGGTCCGCCCGGTAAAAATCCCCCAGGGCCCGGCAGGTGCTGGTGATGCCTTCGTCGGTTTCTTCCGGACCAAGGGTAAGCAAATCAATACTGATTCTCCGAACCATCTGCTCAGAGAGTACCATGTGCTCTAACTGGCCTTTCGCCTGGTGCCGTTCGATGGCCAGACTGGTGATCGCAATAGGGTCAGTCAGGGCGTCGATGTCGTCATCCCCTGGTGTCCAGGGCTCTTTATGGTAAACATCAAACGTACCCAACAACTCCCCACTACTTCCGATAACCGGCTCTGACCAACAGGCCCGTAACCCAGCCCACTCAGCATCGTCGCGATGGCGCTCCCATCGATCATCAGTACGTAAATCCCGGCTCACCACACGCCCCCGAATAAACACCGCAGTACCACTACTGGCGGCACCAAAAGCCACTGGTAGACCGTCCATTGCTTCACGGAAGGGTTCCGGCAGGGATCGCCCCCCCACCCACCGCAGGCGGGCACGCTCTCCATCATGAACCATCACCCCACAGTAGGCTCCTGGCATACGGGATTCCGCCATCGCAGCAAGGTGGTCGAGAGTGACGTGCAGGCCATTGTCGTTTGCCATGGAGGTCATGGCCTTATGGCGAAAACGATCGGCTTTTTCAGCGTATTTGCGGTCAGTGATGTTGACCCCGGTGAACATCAATGCCTGTCCGCTTTTGTAGGAGATAATGGAAAGCGAACTGTCCAGCCAGACCGGGCGGCGGCCAGTGGGTTCAAAATACCATTCAAATTTCTGTAAGCCGGAACGACTGGTTTTGAAAATAGTCTCTTCAAAATCCAGCAGGCTGAATGGGGCGGGGGACCACGCGTCCGGTTTTTGCATGACCTCCGTGGTGAGCTGTTCTTCTGTTCGCACACCAAACGCCGTCATGGCCGTTTCATTCGCGTAGAGGACCGATTTTGTCGTGGGGTCCAGCAACATCACTGCGATAGCGGACTGATCAAAGAGCGTACGGAGATCACGATCCGCATTCCGCAGGGATCGATTAGCGGAGCCCATTTCAACACTGAGCCCCTGCATCCTGCGCCCCAACCGCCTGTAGCGAATCAGGGAAACCAGCAATAAAGCGGCCAGAACGGCCGTTATTAATGGCAGAATGCCCGATACGAGATTGTCTGAAGACAACGTCCAGTAATCCGAAACTGCTGAGCCCACGTCTTTGCCATCCATGCCTGAAGCTGCTTTGTTTACTATTCCACTATAGACACATTTTCAATCAGCTGTGTGGTGTTTTGGTTAGCGTTTACGACGGTCACCGACATATTGCCGGGATTCACACCGAGTGCTGCCAGAAGGGGAGCGACCACACCTTCAACAACGTCACTCACAACACCCGTGATAGGTTCGAGAAGCGCGGTCATCAGAGTGTTCAAATCACTGCTGCTATCACAGGAAAGCTCGAGTGAGGTCACAGTTACATCCGAATCGAAGTTATCCGCAGCCCCATCGGAGGTCGTTTCTCTCTTTGCGCAGTCATCATCCACGCATTGAAGAGGGTAGTTCTCAATAAACGACGGGGAATCATTCTCGCTATACAAATCAACATCCAGGCCAACATTCGCACACAGCTTTGCCACGGGGAGTCCAAGTAACTTGATCTCCAGTATCTCCGCCCGAACAAGATCAGGGTCTACGGCGCCGCTACCCGGATCGACCCATCCTGTCTCGATGCCAACGACCGTATCTCTCAGATCAAAGCCCAGGGAGACATCATTGTCGTTGCCGCCACTGGCGCAGTCGCCTGATACAAAGCTTCCACTACCGCCGCCAGCCTGGACCGCCAGCGGGATGACTATTTCCTCCAGAAGTTCGAAATCGACCAGACCAAGAGATAATGTTGAAATCAGGTCGTTAATTCCGCCCTCGCTCAACCCAGCGGTCACAACAACCTCCAACCGGACATCCGCGGACCGGAACCGGGTCACCCACTCTCCGTCTGCATCTTGACGCGCTGGGCCGTATACAATCTTTGGCGATTCCGCCACATACAGTCCAAGCGCCACATCCAGATCAGCAAGCTCACCGAATGAGCTGGTCAGGCTCTGCAAAAGCGTGGATTCCGACGTTTGCAGATTCAGAGCCACTAACGTCCCGGATTCACTCAATACCCGGGCACTGTTCATTACGGTACTGATCACCAGGTCATACACCGGAAAACTGGCGTTTGCCGGTACATCCGCACCTTCGACCACCTCAAGTACATCACTCACATAGAGACCGTTGATACCAGCCGCAGCGGTTAAATCATCCACCAGACCACCAACCGGATGCGCAGAACCACCAACAAGACTTGTCACTCCCGTCAGCAGGTCAATGAGGGGTTCGTCAACCAGATCCGCCACACTGGCAACGCCCATCTGCTCCAGCAGGTCGCCAACATTAACCAGAGTATTTTCAAGGCTATCCAACTGGGTAGGACTCAGGCTGTATGAAGGGTCGCTTAGAACAGCTCCGACCAGATTACCTAACAGGCCTCCCTCTACATCGGCAGCAGAACCGGCTGCACTGATGGTGGCATTGACTTCCTTCCGCACAGCCGCGGATGTTTCAAGGGTGATATTGCCGAAGAGACCACCGGGGATCAGCCTTGAAATAGGCTCCTCGCGGGTCATGGATACCCGGACACCGTTGCTGCGATTGAGGGCAGATTCCGGAACACTGCGGAATACCAGTTCGGTATTTTCTTCCGACGATTCCAGTACGCCGGGCAACACCTGCAGAGCATCCCCGCCCCCTTCGTAGCCAGCGGCCTGAGCTGCGGCCAGTGCCCTGGCAGACATGGTCGACATCGCAATATCCGGGCCGCCACAGGCCTGGGCTCCGTCGGCAGCGGCACTCGCGGCGGCGTTAACCTGGTTCTGCATTTCTGATTGCAGCGCCAGTAAGCGGGCTCCATCGATGGCCAGCACCATCATCAGAACAATCGCGGTAACAATCAGCGGGGTAATAAAAATCAGGACCCCATGCTGCTTCCGAACGCCCTTAATCATTTTCACGGGACGACTCTGCCAGCTTGTCAGGAATAGCACGTCGGAACGTCTCGGAAATTCGCTCCTGGCTATCCACATAAGACTGGACAGACAACTCGCTATTCTCCGGTGCGCCCGATCCCGCCTGTCTGTCGAGTCTTTGTCGGGTCTCTGTCATGCTCTCGACGACAACGACTGAGTTGGACAGACCGTATTCCGGCTGGTCCTGGCCAAGTACTGATATCGGCGCAAGCAGCAGAAGCAACGTCAGTATTGTTCTCATTTGGACCTCCTGATCCGGGCAGCCAACTTTTCAGCATGGGCGAATTCATCCTTCGACAAATTGTACTTTTGCCTAAGCATCGCGATGCCGGAACGATCATTGGTAATGAAATAACCTGCCGCCAGGTTCTGACGCACCGCGCCTTCCCCATTAGCCAGTTCAAACGCCGTCCGTAACTCAAAAACCGCATCGTAGTAGCCACCGGTCAGCAGCAGGGCATAGCCATAATCGTTGCGAATATCGGATGATGACGGAGCCAGTTCCCGGGCTTTTCTCAGTTCACGGGTACCTTCATTCATTTTTCCCAGCTTCAGGTAAACAAGCCCCAACCCATGGTGCCCCATCGCTGAACCACATTGTTTAGCCAGTGCCTGGAATACCTCCTGTGCTTCGGCAACCTGATTGGTCGAGGCCAGAAGTTGTCCGCGCCTTACCCAGTGCTGCTCGGTTGCAAGGCCTTCACTCTCCAACTTCGCCAGAGCCGCGTAGGGTTGTGAGCGGGACATCTGGGCATCCACAGCGTCCAGCTGCAGCTGATGTTCGGGTTGCAAGGTCGTGGTGCAACTGACCTGGAGCTGCGGCTCTTCCGCGGCACTTGTGCTCATGGTCGAACAACCGGTAACTGCCAGTGAAATTGCCAGCAGCAGGCTTCCCCGCCCGCCAATACGCTTACATACTCCCATAATGTCTCCTGACAGGTTTTTTACTTCGTCGCCAACCCTGAACGAATACCCTAGCGACTGATCGTTTCCAAAATGGACATCACGGCCGGACCGCCAATCAACAAGAACAATCCGGGCAGCAGGAACACCATCATCACAATCGTCATCTTGGCGCCAATCCGGTTGGTTTCCTCGTTCAGGTTACTGCGTTCTTTTTGTTGCGCTTCCTTGATGATCTGATCCAGGCTTGATGTCACCCCCGCCCCCAGGGTTCCACTCTGTTTCATCAGGTTCACGTAACTGCGCAACACCACAATGCGTCGGTTTCTACCCAGTTCATCCAGTGCCGCCGTCCGGTCAGCCCCGCTTTCCATCACCCGGTTGAAACGGTCAAGCCTGTTTGCCAGGTGGGGCATGATGGGCCGTGCCTGAACAGCGGTAAGCCGCAGTGCACGCTCGATGGACAAGCCGGCTTCCATCAGCATTCGTGTCATATGGCACAATTCTATGGCTTCAAGGTTCTGCTTCTTTTCGGCGGTGGTCCCCATGGTCCGAATAACGTGGCGGGGCAACAGAAAGGCCACAGCGGCAATGACCACACCAGCAATAGGACCAGCAATAACAAAGCCCAACACAATCACCACCAGTGGCAGGAACCAGCACAACGCCATGTATGTGGTCTGACTTTGCTGACGATTTCGCCCCGTGGTTTCCAGCGCCGCCTCCATGTCTTCGTAATCGCCTCGTATCGACGACAGATTGGTGAAGCTTTCCCCGAATTCCGCGAGAAAACTGCTGATCTCCTCGTCACCATTCACTCCGGCGCCCCGGTTCTTCAGCCGGTCATGAATCCGGGCCTTCAACGCCCAGCGTGGTGCCATGTAGCCGGCCATCCACAGCGCAAAAAGAGCAGCGGCGACGGATAACAGAAACCAGCTATCAACCACGGCCCACCCCCTGAATCATGCGCCAGATCACTACCATACCCAGGACCTGGAGAGTCCCGGCGGTCAGCAGTAAAGAATGCCCCGTGGAGGTGTGCAGCAACACATCTGAATACTCTTCATTGACCAGCACCATAAATGCGGCCAATGCCGGGGGGAGAACAGCAAACGTAACCGCCGTAAAGCGCGTTTCCGCACTGGCCGCAAGGAATTCCCGCCGCATGGCCTGTTGCGTTCTCAGGGACGTGGACACCTGCTCCAGCACTGGACGAATCGACGACCCGAAACGCGAGGTCGTGCGCAGGGCTATGGCGACCAGAACCATAGCAGGCACCTTGTAAAGATCTGCGAAATCCTCAAACAGTCGGGTATATTCACGGCCAGCCTCCACGGCATTGCGCAGCCGGAAAACCAGCGGGCTGAACACGGGCGACGACTCATCAAACGCCGTAATCAGGGAATGCTCCAGTGACCGGCCAGCATCGATATTTCTCAATACCGCATCCACAACGCCCGGGAGCTCTTCATGAATGGTCTGGCGTTGCTTCTGAAATCTCATTCGCCACCAGACTCCCAAAGCCGTCACAGTGAAAAACAGTACCACCAGAAAAACCACCACACCCCGGGACAGGGCAATAATGATCAGAGCCCCCAGCAACACCACCGATAGCGTTACCAGGCGCTGAATACTCCAACGGATATCCGCCTGGACCAGCACTCTCTCCAGGGGCCCGAGATCCACTCTGGCGCCGCCAAGTCCGGCAGCTTCACCGGTGGGTATCAACCGGGTCCTGATTGTCTGTGTGATCTGACGGCCGCTTTGCCACTCGCTCCACCCTAACTGCAACAACAGCAGTACGACGGCGAGAAGTCCCACCAACAACGCACCGGCGAACCAGAGCTGGCTAGTCACGTTGGAGCCTCCCCGGTCAGCGGGGCCAGATCGTCATGCCCCTCACGCTCTGCCCGGTAGAGGGTTTCCATCTTATAAGGATCATCCGGCGTGGACTGCATCGCCACGACTTCACTGATAAACCGGCGGCCATTGGGTAACCTGGCAAGCTGGACAATGACGTCCAGTGACGAACCAATCAAACGGCCAATGGCCCGCTCACCGGCGTCATACCCATTCACCGCAAGCAAGGTTTCAATTCGGACCAGTGCATCTTTCGCACTATTGGAGTGAATCGTACTCATAGAGCCTTCATGGCCGGTATTCATGGCCTGAAGCAGTTCAATAATCTCCCCGGAACGCACCTCACCAAGAATAATCCGGTCTGGCCGCATACGCAGCGCATTGATCACCAGATCCCGGGCCGTGATCTTGCCGGAGCCTTCCGTGTTGGCCGGTCGGGTTTCCAGGCGCACGATGTGTGGATGATTCAGCTGGAGTTCCGCCGAGTCTTCAATGGTTACAACCCGCTCATCCCTTGGAATGTATTGGCTCAGCAAATTGAGAATGGTGGTTTTACCGGTGCCCGTGCCACCACTGATCAGAATATTTCGGCGGGACTCCACCAGGTTCATCAGGATTTCCAGGCAATGGGACGTCATGGAGCCGCTGTTCACCAGGTCCTGGGCAGTCAGATGCTTCTGTGTAAATTTCCGGATACTGATCGACGGACCGTCCAGGGCGATCGGGGGAATAATGGCGTTAACACGGGAGCCGTCCGGCAGACGGGCATCCACCATGGGGCTGGACTCGTCCAGCCGACGCCCAAGGGGCGCCAGAATACGACGAATCACCCGGGTAACATGGTCATCGTCAATGAAGCGGGTCTGCGCCCGTTGCAGCACGCCGGACACTTCAATGAACACATCCCTGGGCCCGTTGACCAGTATGTCATTAACCGTTTCATCCGCGAGTAACGGTTCCAGAGGCCCAAATCCCGCAACTTCATCAAAAGTTTCACGGGTCAGCAAGGTCAGATCCTGAGCAGACAGCGGCATCCGGTGCTGGGCGACAAAACTCCGCACGTTGTCCTGGATAAAGGCAAACAGGGTCTCACGGCCAGATTTACCAACTTCCATCCCCTCTTCGTCCAGACGCTCTACCAGAAAGTAGTGAACGCGTTTTTTCAGGTCCTGATATTCCTGGTCAATCCGGGTAGCCATTCCGTCCTCTCCTTAACCAATCCGCAACAACTTGCGCCGCACGGCGACTTGACCATCCCTGCTTTCATCGGCTCCGTAGCGTTTGAGAATTGCCTCAAGCTGTTTCTGATACGGGCTTCTTTGGGGCAATTTGTGCATCGGCAACCCCGCATTGATAGACATCAGCCGGTTGTTCCAGTCCAGCGGCAGGCTCCCCATATAATCGATGCCCACCGCTCTCTCAATCTCAACAAGTGCCGGGGAGCCCTTCTTCTCATAGCAGTCCAGCACCAGCGATTTTCGACAGTCACGGCCAAGGTGCTCGCGCCAACCATCCAGTTGTCGGCGCGCTTCGTGGGCCTGTTCAACAATAGGCTGAATCACCATCACCAGGTCCTTGGCATGCAGGCCAACCGTGCTGATCCAGAAATCCGCAACGGCAGGATCCACATTGACAACAATGTGATCGAACATGCTCATCAGTTGGCTGACAGCGATAAACAGATCGGCGTTACGATCGTCACTAAGGGCTTCAGGCGAGAGCTTGCCCGACAGCAAACGCAGATTAGGTGTGTACTCCTCCAATGCGGTCTCAATCATTGCCTGATCGAGCGATTCCGGATTCTGTAAAAGGCTTTCCAGAGTAACCCTGTTATTACTATCCAGATAAAACGCGTGCCGGTCCGTCGCCGAGGTGTCCAGAGCGAGAATTCGGGCGTCCGGAAACAGCTTATTGGTGGTGAATGCCAGGTTCTGTGCGAAGAATCGAGTATCGACGACCGCGCTGGAACTGGTTACCAGAGTGATTTTCTTCCGTCCGTCTGACGTTCGGGTTCCAGTGGTGGCGCGCTCGGGAGAAACGTGAAGAAATTGCTGGATTCGTGTCCTGATTTCCTCACCATCACTACTGGCGATAAAGCAATCCCGGGCGCCAGCCCGCATGCTCCGCAGGAGAAAGTCCTGGCTCACCCTGCGAGTCAGAGATACGACGGCCAGGTCATCGCGGGATTTGGTCAGTGCACTGATGATCCTCAGGGCTTTCTCGGCATCGTTTTCATCGGCTGCCACCATCACAAAGCGACTGCCAGTGGCCTCAACCAGTCTGCTGACACGGGAAAGGTCCGATGACGCAACAAACTCCACTGGCCACATACCATCCAGTGTGCGCTCAAGCCAGGTCCTGATACCAATGTCATCCGCCACACAAACAAGAATGTCGTCTCTGTTCATAGGATCACCAGCTCAGTCCGTGTTTGATGGGGCGTTCACCAGGACTGGAATCAGTCGCCATGTCCAGCCAGCCCGTACTGCTGTGATGATAGTCCCGAGCGATGGTTTCCAGCTTGCCATTGCCCTGCTTACCGGGGCTGACCAGGTGCGGGGTCACCACCATGATCAGTTCGCGATCTTCCCGGGCCACTCGATCGGAACGAAATAGCGCACCTAAAACCGGCAGATTGCCGAGTCCGGGAATCCGGTCGCTGTTGTTAAAGGTATTGCGGCTCACCAGTCCGCTGATGATGAACGTTTCGCCAGGCGCCATGGCAACGGTGGTTTCCGTGCGTCGCACCCGCAAACCGGGAATGGTAATGCCACCGGTGGTAACACCGGCGGATTCATCCAGATCACTGACCTCCGGCGCCACTTTCAAAATAATCTGGTCTTTGCCCACCACCGTCGGTGTCAGGCTCAGGCTGACGCCGAACTGTTTGAACTCCACCTGTATACCGTTATCGTCACTGCGCACCGGGATCGGGAACTCCCCGCCGGAAAGAAAGGTGGCGCTTTGGCCGCTCAAAGTGACCAGTGAAGGCTCCGCGAGCGTATAGGCAAAACCTCCGGACTCAAGGGCGTTCAGGATACTCAGGGAGCTGTTTCCAAACCGGAAAAAATTGAATCCGTTGGTTGCAATGCCCATCGCACCACCGAATCCAGGCACTACCGAGTCCGGTGCAGCAAAAGAGGCACCGAGACGCCCGCTGTCGAAAAGTTTTGAGTAGTACATCCCCAATTCATTCAGCTCATTGCGGTTAACCTCAACAATACGGATATCGGTCTGCACCTGAGTCCCGAAGGGCAGCCTGCTACCAAGAGTCGACGCAACGACGACTGGGGAGCGCAATGGCTCCGAACGGCCTTTGAGCCAAACCGACAAGATGGCCGCACCCTGCGACTTTGCGGTCACCAACAGCTCCCTGTCGCCAGATACTGATACGGCCGCCACTTCCGGATTGGACGTTGCCACTTTCACCAGGGTATCCGGAAAGTTCAACACCCTCTGCTCGCCATCGCCCAATTTGACCGGTGCGCCATCCACCATTTCATCGTCACCCTGGGCCGCTGCAGGAAGAACAACGGTCAGACTGCCCAGCAACACTGCCGTAAGCCATAGGGCGATCGGTTTACCGTACATACACACTCCTTGATTCGGATCCTTCGAATACCTGTACGCGGGTGGAAGGTGGGGGCGTCGCGCGCCGGGTTGGCACGGGCTTGGGCGGCTCGGGAAAAAGATCTTCCAGGTAGACCGGTTTCGCTTCAGGCTCTTTGTCTTCTATCGCTGTTTCCGATGCGACCACCTGTTTCGGGGCAAGCGCCACCAGTTGGAGCTTGCCTTCACTGGAAGCCAACAACAGGCGCGAGACCTTGTCTTCGGGGACCGACAACACGACGGTGTTGTTACGCCGGGAATCGTTTTCCTCCCCCGCTTCACCGTTATAGGGAACACCCTTGACCGCCAGGACCAACACGTTACCCAGCACCTTCAGGGCGGCGGGTTTGTCTTTATCCGATCGGCGGAAGGAGGCTGTCACATCGACCCGGTCACCGGGGCGCAACAACCCACCCACGCCCGAGACATCGTCAACGGCGATGGCCATTGCCTGATGTCCTTGCGGTACCAGGGTTTCCAGTACACTGTCGGTTCGGAGATTCGCTTTGGTCAGTATCTGCCCTACAGAAAGGGCCGTCTTGATGGGCTGGCCATAGGGGGCGTCGTCGGCAGAAATGGCGTCGGGTACGGGATCGGAAGAGGCAACCGACGTAAAGCCTTCTTCCTTCATAACATCACCGGGGGACAGGCCCTGGCGGGCGACCAGGTATCGATACTCCGGGGCAGACGGCATCTGCTCAGGCTGAGACACCTGGGTTTGCTGGGGTTTGGCGGGCTGATCCTTTGTCGACAGCAGACCAACGATAGCAAGGCCCAATGCAACGAGTGCCAACACCGTCGCCGGCAACGCGTAAATCAGTCTTTTATTCATTGTTGTTGTGCCTTAGTCATCCAAACTAGAAGGCCATGGTTGCTTCCGCACTCATTGTGTCGGGCATGGGCGGAAACTTTCCCAGAAACCCGAACGTCAATTGAGGAACCATGGGCTCGGTCTTATTGTCACGGGAGAGGGTGCAACTCAGGAAATCGCCTGAACCATCCACCTGACATTCACTGCCTGTAATTTCCACTCCGGCCCTCAGGCGCTGGGATTTCGACGCCCAGCCTTGTGCCAGCGCCGTGTTGGCAATGGTGGCAACCTGACCCGAAAGAGCATCTGCCGTATAACGGGTACGATCCACCCGCAAAGCAGCCGAGGCGGCCTGATCCACCACGCTCTGCATCTCATACTTCCCGAAAAACAGAATGCCGTAGGCCGCCGCCCCGTAGAGCATGGCGACGACCATGGGGAAGAGCAGTAAAAACTCCAGAGCGACCGCACCACGGCTACTATGCATGTGCCTCCTCCGTTCGTGGAGCACGATACATTCTTTCCAGGCTATGGAGTCGCCCCACCAGAAGCGGCATCACTAAATAGGTCGGCAAAGGCTGCTGTTACCTGATCTCCAAGCCCACTCCCCAAAGCCAGACCGATAATCAAAACTATCGCAGCAGCAAGAACCAGATACTCAAGTGCAGATGCGCCTTTCTGCTTTGACTTAAGCGACAACTTCTTGGCCTGCAGATTCACGGCAATACGTGAAGACATGTTGTTGATCCTTTGAATGCTCATGGCAAACTCCTTCGCACGGCTTGTTGTATGGTTTAAACGTAGAGCATATGCCGCCTATAAAGCGACAGGTTTTGTTATGCTTTTTGTTACTGATAGTCAGACTTTTTTGCTACCGCCAATTGACCCAGCTCAAAAAAACACCCATTAACACTGAAGCAAGCGTCGATTACGTCACAAGACATTAACATCACCGCACCCTTTAAAATATTGCCTTTAATGACAAGAAAACTGGCCATATCGGCCAATAATTAAACGACCCGGAAGTCTCCTGAAACCCGCCTACGCCTACTGCCACCTGACATTGCCGAGCACTAGCCGCAAATGTGATACTGACCCACAAATCCAATCCGGATCGACCTATGACAACACCCCGTCAAGCCGTTGCAAGAATTATTGATTCCACTCAACCACAGACTCTGCTGGTTTGCGGTGCGCTGGCTGAAGAAGCGGGCAGGCACTGGCTGTTACACAATAAACACAGCCACTTAACAACACTGACAGAAACCTCGCTCAAAGACGCATTCCCTCTGCCGGAAATCCAGGACCTGGCACTGGTGACCGACGTTCTGGAGCAACTTCCCCGAGCTCAGGGCGAGATGTTTCTGGGTCAACTGAGAAATTATGGCACCCACCAGATTGCCGTGGTGGTCAAACCTGATCACGGCTGGCGTTTCACCGACTTTATTGCCCTGGGTTTCCGCCGGCAGGCAGAACTGGAGAGCGATAGTGCACCTTCAACGCTCTACACCTACAATATCGACACCTACAATCACAAACGGGCGTGGAACAACCCGGACAACTGGGCCAACCCGGAGATGTGGGGCAAGGCCTGGTGGTGACCAGCCCATGCTCAACCTGACAGGATCAGACACCATGCCGGTCTTTACCGAGAAGAGCGCCGAAAAACAGTTGAATGCAGAGGCAGACAAGGTCCACCGTGATGACCTTGAAGACCTGTTGGCCCGACAGCGTGCTATCGAAGAGAAAGTAAAAGGCAGCGGAAAACTGGATCGCTTCAGTGCGGACATCAAGCTGATGTTTGCCATGATCCGGGATTACTGGAACGGCAGTTATCGCGATGTGCCCTGGAAAAGTATCGCCGCCATTGCCGGGGCTCTCATTTATGTACTTAACCCGCTGGATGTGATTCCAGATCTGCTGATCGGCATTGGCTTTCTGGATGATGCCGGTGTCGTGGCGTTGTGTCTGAAGCTCGTCGAATCGGACCTCCACCGCTATGCCGCCTGGAAAGAGCGCCAGGAAGACCAATTTGGTGCGAAGTTGTGAAAATTGCACCTTGGTAGTGCGTAAAACCCTGAAACGATGGCTATCTTGTAGTCAGCCCACTCTCCAACCCCCTCCTCCCCATAGATTTGCATTATTTTGGAACACCTCTTGCTAAGAATGCACTCCATCAATGCACGCACTGCCCGGTAAGAGGCAGCAACCTTATCTATCAGG
>JAKLLS010000104.1 GCA_022014155.1 Marinobacter sp.
CGGAAGCCCGATACGTGAGGGCACTGGCAACCCGCTACAACTCCTGGATTGCCCGCCAGGTGGCTTGATCCACCGACTCAGGGCCCCGGGCCGGTCAGTGCTGACGGCCCAGGCCCTGCATCATTGCCAGGTCGCCACTGTGAACCATGGCGTAATTGTTCACCACGTCGTGTATCTTTTCCTGAGAGTAAGGCTTGACCACATACCCGTTGGCCCCGGCACTGATGGCCTTTTGGATGCTGTCAATGGAGTCATCAGCGGTCACCAGCACGACATGCTGACTTTCCTTCAACCCCTTGAACTCCCTCATCAAATCATGGCCGTTGCCATCCGGCAACCCCAGGTCCAACATGACGATCTGGAACTCAGCGGCATCAAAAGCCGCCCGTGCACTCGCCACATCCCACGCCGACTCAACCGCAGTGGCACCGGCCTTGACCAGCATCTGCACCAACCGCTCCCGCATGACGGGCTCGTCTTCAACTACCAACACTCTGAGCTTATTCATCGGTTTTCTCCTTACATTCCCGGGAGCGATTCAGGCCGAGTCACCGCCAGAACGGCGCGGAATGGCCAACGTTTCATGACCAGACGGCCCGCCGGCCGCACCATGAAGACCATCCGCTCGACCTGCCTCAATGTCATCGGGCTCATCCCGGGTCAGTATGTTGCTGATACTGACAGCCGTGGTGTAGAGGGATATCGCGATGATCAGCAGGACCGGCTGCACAAACGCGACAAAGGCCGGCACCTCACTGTCACCAACAATGCTCAGCATCAGGATTATTGCAGGTCCGAGCACCACAAACAGGGTCAATGCAATAAAAAACACGATGCGCTCCTTGAAGCGCCCGAGGTCCCGGTTGCTGACCAGCCCCAGAACAAACTTCCCGATCGCCAATCCCGCAAGGATCGCAGACGCAATGCTCAGATCCGGACGCATCAGAATATCTGTCAGGTTACCATCCCACAGTCGCTGCATGGTGATCACCAGGAACGGAAACAGGACAAACAGGATATCCGCGTAGGTGCCGTACATCATGCTCAGGGAGTGTTGTTCACTTCGTTGTTGACTGTCATTCATCATCCGGTTTTCCGTTTTGGTGAATCTTGCCCAATCGTTATCACGTTTGCACTTTCCGGTCCAACAGGGCACGGTCAATCATCTCATCCAGCCTGGCCAGTTCGCTACGAATACGCTCCCAGTCCGGCTCCGTGCTGTTCAGACATGCCTCCAACACCCCCGCCTGGGTTGTCATCATCGGGTAGCCCATTGCTCCCGCCGTGCCTTTGATCTGATGAGCTTCCACCTTTAGGTTTCCGGTATCCATCTTCATCAGGGCCGCGGCCATCCGCTGCTGGTGTTCCTTCAGCCCGGAAAGGAACTGGACAACCAACTCATCAATGTCCCTATCTTCGCCGGTTTCCGGCGAGTTTTCACCCTCTTCTCCATGGCCACTCAGAACTCGATCCAGTAACGCCAGCAGATAATCCATGTCGATGGGCTTGTTCAGGGCATCATCACAGCCAGCGTCCTGCAGAGCCTCAATGTCCTGCGGATCACCGGCGGTTAACGCAACAATCGGTCGCCGAAACCCGGTTTGTCGCAACAGCCGGGTGGCGGCCACCCCATCCAGCCCCGGCATATGACGGTCCATCAGCACCAGTCGGACAGACTCTGACAGGGCCACACGCACCGCTTCGTCACCACAGGTGACGGTAATGACCTCCAACCCCAGACGACGCAGCATACGCTCGACCAGCCGACGGTTGTCATCACTGTCCTCTGCGACCAGCACCTTCCCCTGATACTCGCCTGACTGTATTTCCAGGTATTGTGCCAACACCTCATAGAAACGTTGCTTGTCAATCGGCTTGGCAAGATACTCGTTACAACCTGCAGCCAGGTAGTCTGCAATGTCTTCCGCCATGACATTCGCCGTCAGCGCAATAACCGGGGTGTTAATCCCGGCTTCCCGCAAGGCTGCGGTCGCATCACGGCCATTCATGACAGGCATCTGGATGTCCATGAGGATGACGTCAAAGGGTTCCCGAATCGCCATTTCCAGCGCTTCTGCACCGTTGTTGACATGCACGATGTCAGCCCCGGTGCGGCTGACCAGCAGAGACACCAGTCGGCGATTGACGTCGTTGTCTTCGGCGCACAGGATGCGTCCAGCCAACCGTGGCGCCTCAACCCTGGCCAGACTACGACGCCGCTCGCTGAGTTCCGAAGCGGCGCGCAGGAAGTGAGTATCATCCAGCGCCCCGGTGGCAATTGATACCTCGAACTGACTCCCCTCTCCGTAGGTGCTGCTGACGGTAATGTCGCCCCCGAGCAGCTCTGCCAGCCGCCGTGAGATGCTCAACCCCAACCCGGTGCCACCATACTGACGTGCAATGGCGGCACTGCCTTGGGCAAAGGGGTCAAACAAGCGGTCCAGTTGCTCGGGTTTCATGCCAATACCCGAGTCCACCACCCGGGCGACCAGCCGCTCTCGCTGTTGGTCGCAACGAACCATCAGGGAAATTGATCCCTTTTCGGTGAATTTCAGCGCATTTCCACACAGATTAATGATAATTTGGCGAAATCTAGTGGGGTCGGTACGAATGGTTTCCGGCAGCGGGAACTCACAGTTAATCTGGAAATCCAGCCCTTTTTCCCGGGCCCGGGGCGCGAAAAAGGCGCGAATCTCTTCCAGCAGTTCCGGCAGGTTGACGGCAACGATATCCACATCCAGTTTATTGGCGTCAATCTTCGAGTGATCGAGTATATCGTTGACCAGATCCAGCAGGTGGCGACCGCTACGCACTACGGTTTCGGCACTGCTTTGCTTTTCCTTCTCGGGCAGATCCGCATCCAGCAGGGTTTCACCATAACCGATGATCGCCGCCAGCGGCGTGCGGATTTCATGGCTCATATTGGCAAGGAACTGACTTTTGGCCTCAGCCGAGTTACGGGCCAACTCCTTGTCCAGCCGTTCCTGCTCCCGTTCCCGTTCAATGCGCTGGCGTTGATGGCGTTCGGTGGCATCGATACAGGTGCCTTCCAGGTGCGCCGGCAGCCCATCGTTATCGTATACCGTATGCAGGGAGATTGTGGCCCAGCGCTCGTCGCCAGCGCGGGTGTAATAACGGGCTTCAATGCCCTTCACCGTCCCCCGGGCTTCCAGTTGCTCGACCACACGCCTGCGAACCCGGGCATCTGCGAAACAGGTATCCAGCACGTCCGGATTATCGTCGAGCAGCTCCCGACTGCTGTTGTAGCCCAACAGTGTCGCCATTGCCGGATTCGCGGTCACGAACCGCCGATCCAGCGACATCTGGAACAACCCCTCGATCGCGTTATCGAACAGGGATTGGTACCGGCGCAGGTTTGACAGGGCCCGATCACTCCAGCCCATTGCCTCCCCTTGGACCTGTTTGATTCGATCCGCCAGTGCAAATGAGAACAGGATAATCTGGGTCGTCAGGCCAATCTGAGGGGCATACAAAGTAAACATATTCACTGGCAGATAGCCCATCACCGTCAGGGCATAGATACCAATACCCAGTAGCGCGGCGGTCCAGGCGAAAAAGTAGGAACGGGCAGCCGGGTTGTAGTAACGCCAGGACAGGTAACTGATCAGGATCATCAGGCTACTGAGCACAACGGATGCCAGAACAATCCATTCCATGGCAACGTGGTATGGCAGGAACAGCGACAACACAAACGTGACAACAACCGAACACAGGCACAGCCGTATCACCTGATCCAGATCCGCCGAACGCTCCCGGGTCTCCAGCAACGACCGCGCCATCAACAGGCCCCAGAACCAGGTCATCAGAATCAGATAATGCAGGTACTCCTTGTTCAGGAACGCCGGTCGCTCGTCAAACAGTTGGGTGCCATGGACCTGCTCGGTAGCGATGAATACTGTGGCCGAGATCAGGTAGAGGACGTAATAGATGTTGCTCCGCTCCCGGACCGACACAGCAACGAACAGATTGTAGGCCAGGATGGCAAGAATACTGCCAAGCAGGATACCGCGCACCACTTCTTCCACCGAGACTTTCTCGATGTAGCTGTCCGGATGCCAGAGCGAAATGGGTAAGCGGAACGTGTTCGTATTGGTGATTCGCAGGTAGATCCGGGTGGGGACGCCAGCGTCCAGCGACAGCCTGAAGGTCGGGTTGGGGACTGCCAGATCCCGGGAGGACCAGTCCCCTTCATAGCCGGCACGGCGCTGCTCGACCACCTTACCGTCCTGCACAACGTAGAGCACCACCTCATCCACCAAAGGTAATGCCAACTCCAGGATCCAGTCCGAAAGAGCAGCGCCGGCTCCCACGCGGAGATCAAACCTGGTCCAGTATGCGGATTCTGTATAGCCAAAATTAAGCACGCCACCTTCGTGGCGGGTAAAGGGGTGCGCGATTTCATCTACTATATCGTTGAAACCGAGGCTGTGGTCCGGATCCTCCAGAAACCAGACACAGTTACCAAGGTCCCGAACGCTGGTGGTGCCACTGGCGAGTACAATGTCACCGTCCTGGCACTGCTCACTGGCGGTTGTGATGGAAGATAAACACAGCACCAGCAGGACCGGGATCACTGTGATCAAACGACGGATCAGGCATTGCCGTTGCTGCAAAATGTGATCTCCGCGAGGGTAGATACCTGTTTTATGGTTTATTGTCAGCGGTTGGACTGGAGCAGGGCATTCCCGCTGCGCAGACAGTCACTTTAGCGCTTAATCACGTTCTTCGCATCCAGGGGCCGACATAAATGAGACATACCTGCTTTTTCGCCGCGACGGCCATGATAACGCTGGGTTTGTCGGGGTGTGGTCCTGACAGCTCCAGTGACGATGGCTATCTGAATCCAGCGACGGACGTGGATCTGCCCCTGACGACCTTTCGCCTCCGGGACACCGAGGGGCTGGAACCGGTCCTGCAATACACGGTGTTCCGGGATTTCTACCGCGGTATCGAGCCTACCACGGACGGAGATGACGCCGGCATCGCACAGGCACTGCGTGAGCACTTGAATCCATTCCTTGGCGCCACCCCTGACGAAGATGGTACAGACTACGCCAGTGTGCGAAACCCGCTGGATCTGATCAACGAGGTGATTCGCTCCGGGGTAGTCGACAACTTCAATGAAGGCCGCCAGCTTATGCGGGATAGCGTCAACAAGGACGAAGCCGCGAGCTACAACACCCCGGCCAATGACGCACTGATCCGCTTTACCGAAAAGGACAGTGACAGCAACGTGTCAGACGCCGACCGTACCTGGATATACCCCATGCTAGACTGGACCAGTACCCCGAACCTGGGCAAGGTTTTCCGGGCAACACAGTATGTTGCCAGACAACCCGCCGAGGGTGACGAAGATCCGGCAGAGCTGGCCAGTGCTTCGTGGAGCGGGCGCTACAACGCGGATTCCTTCGGAACCAGCGGATTCAATCAGCCGGAATTTGCCGCCGCAAGCCTGACCGGCCGTACTCGTGGCAATGTGGAATTGCTGCAGGAATTCATTGGCACCCAACGGGACACGCTGACACTGACCAGTGCCAGCGGCGCCATTATCAACGGTGAGGAGCCAGACTGCATCCGGGTGGTATTGAGCTACAACGATCAGCGGGTTCAGGTATTCACATCAAAGGACGAGCCGCCAACACTGGACGACAATGGAGAACGCACGGCGAACCCGGCCCATTGCGGTAACCAGCAAAATGGCGAGGAAGCCCAAAGCTATAACAGCATCGCCATCGCACGTCGTCAGTGACCGTTGCCGTCCCGCAGCCCCCAGTTCTTCAGGAAACCTTTCTTGCGGTCCAGCATCCGTTCATAAGCAGAAATCATGATCGCCGCATGGGGCGCCCTGACCAGACGCAGTGTTTCAATACGATGCTCGAGGCGCTCCACCTCGGAACTGACTTGCTCCCACACATGGGAGCGGACGCTGTCATGGTGGTCCAGCTTGACCACGCGCTTGTCATCCTCCCCTGGCGGGGAGTGCAGCTTGTTGTCCATCACGCATCTCTTCCATTGAGTAGTGGTTTTCCGTAACGCGCACCGGAATTTTGCACAACTGCCAGACAGAACTCAATAACAATGAATTTAGTTTCATATCTCTTGTGCACAGGTGATGACCTGCCTGTAAAACAGACAGGCATTCTCCTGCTATAGTTCCGGGAACGATGAAGAAACTCACCAACCGGACGGGCACCATCCATGAGCCAGACTTCTGTTGCCGACACCCTGAGGGAATACCTCTCGTTACTTGAGCTTCTGGACGACGCGTACTGGGAAGCCAGCAACATCCAGCACAAGGACATGCTGTATGACATCATCAGCATATTCAGTCAGGAAGTGGCGGAGATCAACAAGCTCAGCGTTATGGACCACCATTATCCGTACGAAGTCATCACCGAAGGCATACGCCGGGTGGTGCCCAAGCTCGAGAGGCTGGATGAGTATCGGGAAGACGTGATCCAGCGAACCCAGACACTGACGGACTTCCGCGACATCCTGTCGTCAGTGCTGGGGATACTGGAAGAACAGTTACGAACGCTCTGAACCGTCTCAGGCCGCGATCAGTGGCCGCTGGTCTTCGGGAATCAGCGGGAAACGGTCACACACGGTATAGACAAATTTCGCCAGCGCGGGCAGGTGGTGGCCGACAATGGGGATGCCGGTGTTCAACAGGCTGACAGAAATGTCCCGGCCCGCATCGGCCCAGCACAGTTTGTTAATCAGACCAATGTGACCAAACGCGTAGCGGCTTTGCTGTCCCCACAACCCAAACGGGTTGCCACCCAGCATCATACCGGCGCTGAACCGCATGGGAATCATCATGGTGCGATCAATCTGCAGGGAGCCGAACTGCTGGATGGCACGGCGAATCGTCATCTCGCTGCAAATGCGCTTTCCGTTCCAGACGCCCCCGTTCAACATCATCTGGAAGAAACGCCCCATTTCCTCGGCGGTGCCACAGAGATTCCCCGCCGGAATCACCGCCTCCTGGAAGCGAGGGTCATTGACGGCTTGTTCAATGGTCTGAATGTCGCCACCCAGAGCCCTACTCACAATCCAGGACACCGGGAACCTCGGAGTCGGGCCGGTTGCGTAGTTGGTGGCCAGGTCGTTGACTTTGTCCGCTGAAATTCCGTAGGTGAACCAGCGCATGCCCATGGGCTGGCGCAAGTGGCGGTCCAGGAAATTCTCGATAGTGTCGCCAGTGACTTTTTCCAGCACGCGCTGCAACACAAACCCGCCGGTGATGGCATGATAGGCCACTTTGGAACCATCGACTTCCACCGGCTTGGCATCGCACAGAATCCTCCAGATTTCGTCCCGGTCCCACAGTGCATCGATGGGGGTTTCCCTGGGGATCGCCGGTATCCCGCCGCGATGGGAGAGGATCTGGTGAACGGTGATGGTTCGCTTACCATTGGCGGCAAACTCGGGGCAATAATAGGAGACCGGATCCATCAGGTTCACCAATCCCTGCTCCGAAAGCATATGCATGAGCAACGCCGTTACCGCTTTCGAGGCCGAGAAATAGCAGATGGGTGTATCCGTGGTCATTGGCACCTTGACGGCGCTGGCCGGATCATGAGGGCCGTTCCCGGAAGCATGCCCGATGGCACGGTGCAATATCTGCTCACCACGGTGGCGCACCGACAACTGGAGACCGGGGTGAACGCCGGTTCGGTACAATCGCTCTGCGCTCGCCCAGATGTCCTCCACTAGCTGGGGATCCACGCCGGCAGCGTCCGGATTTTCCCCATTGGTATCCCGGTAGGTAATCGCGGCTAGGTCCTTGGGCACCTGGCAGGTGTGCAGTGCACGTCGGGCAATTCGATTCATCAGTACGCCTTGGGTTCAGGTTGCTGTTTTGGTTTCATGATCAACGCTGATCCCAGCCGGAACATTGGCCGGAGGGCCGGTGGCCAGAATGTCACTCTTTCCACCGCAACGGTCAGGAGTTCTGTGCCTCGGCAGGTGCCGAGGCCATAACCACGCAATTACGACCGGACTGCTTGGCCCGATACATTGCTTTGTCGGCAGCCGCACATAACACTTCCGGACTCCTGCCATGTTGCGGAAATACCGCGATACCAATGCTGATGGTTAACGGGACGGTTTCACCGGTATCCAGTGGTATCGGAGTCTCATGGACCCTTTGGCGCAGGCGCTCTGCAGCCTCACGGGCCTCGTTAACCCCCATTTCCGGCAACAGGATCACGAATTCCTCACCACCAAAACGCCCCACGGAATCCACAGCGCGGATACCATCAACAAGAAGGTTGCTGACATTCCTCAATACGGCGTCGCCGGCAGCGTGACCGAAACTGTCGTTGATGTCTTTGAAGTGATCGAAATCAATCCATAGCAGGGCCACTTCCCGGCTATAACGGGTGGCACGGGCGACCTCCTCTTCCAGCAAGTGGGTCATTTCGCGACGGTTATTCAGTCCGGTCAGGGGATCGTGAGTTGCCAGCTCAGACAACTCTTCTTCAAGCGCCTTGCGATCGGAAATGTCGAGGACAATACCTTCAACCACCAGTTCTCCATCATCATCGATACAACGGCCGCGTTCCCAGACCCAGATCGTCTGACCATCCTTGCGTCTCAGCGCATATTCGATGGAGAAAGGCTCGTCCTTGGCCACTGAGGCTTCCACTGCACGGCTCACTGCGTCGGTGAATTCGGGATCAATCAGGCTGGCGTAGCTGGCGACCCGATTGTCCACCAGTTCGTCCGGTGCATACCCGGTCAGATCCTGACAGCCTTCGGAGGCAAAGAGCACGGTCCAGTGTTCGTCAAACCGACAGCGGTAGGCCATACCCGGCAGATTGCCCATCAACACCGCCAGTTGCCTTTCTCGCTGGCGCAACGCTTCGCGCTGATCCTGTTGAAGCTTGATCAGATTGCAGTCTTTCCGGAATTGCGCCAGCAATACGGCAAACAACACACCACCCGTTACCAACACAAACAAGAGCCCCTTCCAGGTCTGAACACGGCTAAGCATCCGGGTGTCAGAAAACCAGGCCTCGGCAACAGCGTCTGAAAAGGTAATCCATAGCCACCCCGCACAGAGATAGATCACCACGATAACTACTGACCGCTGCAGTGGCGTATACCGTTTCTTCAGATCCCTCATGAGTTGCCGTCCTGGTGGTCCGTCGTGATTGGCGGGCACATCCCTAAACCCGCCCGATAGCCTGATACCTTTTGAAAATAGTCATATTCGGCCAGTTCGTCGAGCGCTGTCTGCAATTGCTGACATTGCCGTCCCGATATCAGTGGCTCTGGTATTCGCGACCACTGTCATGGGAAGATTTGAAGGATTTCACCCGTTCACGGAATAGCGGAGCCCGACCCGAATCATGACACCCGGCATCAACGCTGCAAAAAAGGCGAAAGTCAGTCATCGGATACACGAGTACCCACATGATCCCGCCAGCGAATCCTTCGGTACCGAAGCGGCGGAGAAAATGGGCGTGGATCCGTCAAGGGTATTCAAAACCCTTGTGGTCACAATTGATGGCAAGGAACTGGCGGTTGGCATAGTGCCGGTCACGTCCATGCTGAGCATGAAGCTGGTTGCCAAGGCCGCTGGCGGCAAGAAAGCGGTAATGGCAAACAAACAGGACGTTCAGCGTAGCACTGGCTACGTCCTTGGCGGCGTCAGTCCATTGGGCCAGAAAAAACGCCTGAAGACATTCATCGACGACTCGGCACAGCATTTCGACACCATTTACGTCAGCGCCGGACGCCGGGGACTGGAAATAGAACTCGCGCCTCAAGACCTCGCGCAATTGTGCGGAGGTCATTTTGCTCCGCTCCATCAGGAGTAGCCCGTGAACCATGCCACTGACCTGCTGTTGATTGGCGGCACCATGCTGTTAGCTCTCACCGCCCACGGCCTTGGTCAGCGCATCCATATCCCCAGAGTAACCCTGTTGTTGTTACTCGGCGCCCTGGCTGGGCCAGAACTGTTTGATCTATTGCCCCCCGATGCGGATGCGCATTTCGGTTTCATCACTCAACTCACCCTGGCGATGGTTGGTTTCCTGTTGGGCGAGCGAATGTCGGTAAAGGATCTGGCCGAGGGACGGCAAGCTCTGATCGTCAGCCTGGTGGTCACCCTGGTTACGGCCATATTTGTCGCTGGCGCGGTCTGGCTGGTAACACGCAACCTGCCGGCATCCCTGCTACTGGGTGCCATCGCCACCGCCACAGCACCCGCGGCGACGCTTGATGTGTTACGGGAGGCAGGCGCCAATGGTCCATTGACTCGCATGATATACCAGGTTGTCGCCATTGATGACGCATGGGGAGCTATCCTGTTCAGCGTGTGTCTGGTGAGCGCAGAACTGTTGTTGGGGAATGGCGGCACCGGCCTTGGCAGTCTGGGGATTGGTGTCGTGGAGGTGGGTGGCTCCCTGGTTCTGGGGATTGTCCTGGGACTACCGATGGCCTGGTTAACCGGTCGTATTAAGCCGGGTGAGCCAATGTTACTGGAGTCCGCTGGCTTTGTATTTGTGGCTGCCGGATTGGCGGGAATTCTGGGATTCTCCTATCTCCTGACCTGTATGACCCTGGGCATCGTGGTCGCCAACCGGGCACATCATCACATCCGCCCGTTTCGTTCTATTGAGGGTGTTTCCGAACCATTCCTGGCTTTGTTCTTTTTCATGGCCGGTTATCAGCTTGAGTGGTCGATGTTGCCGACACTGGGCGCTCTTGGCCTGGCATACGTTGGTGCCCGAGTCGCCGGGAGACTCGCCGGCGGCCATATTGGCGGGTATCTGGCCGGCTCACCTCCCCACAATCGTCGACGCATTGGTGCCTGCCTGATGCCCCAGGCCGGTATTGCGTTAGGTCTCGCCCTTGTGGCAACCGAGCGATTGCCGGAACTGACCTACATACTGCCACTGGTGATTGGAGCGACGGTTATTTTTGAACTGGTCGGCCCACCTCTGACCCTGATCCAGCTTCGCCACGCTGGTGAAACCGGCAAGGGTTACGAAGCCCCCGCTGACGACGACTAGAGATATTACCCGGGCATAGAAAAACCGGAGAGCCTTGGCGGGCTGTCCGGTTTCCTGCTCAGACAACCGGATTCACATCCGATTGTCTGTTCTCTGGATCACTTCACCGACGCGCGGGCATCCGCCAGGATCCTGTTCAGGGTTTCGCTCGGCTGCATCACCCCGCAGACTTTGTCCGCGGGCGGGTGGTAGTATCCACCAATGTCCGCAGGGTGACCCTGGATCACACTCATTTCTTCCAGGATCTTGTCCTTGTTCTCTTCCAGTTGTTTGGACAGCTTGCCGAAGAATTCCTTCAGTTCCTGATCACTGTCCTGGCTGGCCAGCTCTTCCGCCCAGTAACGGGCCAGGTGGAAGTGGGAGCCACGGTTGTCCAGCTCGCCGGTGACGCGGGACGGAGACTGGTTGTTCTCCAGCAAGCGCTCGGTGGCCTTGTCCAGGGTCTGACCCAGCAGGCGCGCACGCTCGTTGCCGTGCTTCTCACCCAGCTCATCCAGGGATACCGCGATCGCCAGGAATTCACCCAGGGAATCCCAGCGCAGGTGATTTTCCTCCAGCAGCTGTTGCACGTGCTTGGGCGCGGAACCGCCGGCACCGGTCTCGTACAGGCCACCGCCGTTCAGCAGCGGGACGATGGACAGCATCTTGGCACTGGTGCCCAGCTCCAGAATCGGGAACAGGTCGGTGAGGTAATCGCGCAGCACGTTACCGGTGACGGAAATGGTATCCAGACCGCGAATCAGGCGCTCCATGGTCCAGCGGATAGCGCGAACCGGCGACATGATACGGATATCCAGTCCCTCGGTGTCGTGGTCTTTCAGGTAGGTCTGGACCTTCTTGATCAGTTGGGCGTCATGAGCACGCTCGTCGTCCAGCCAGAACACCGCCGGCATACCAGTGGCGCGGGCGCGGTTAACGGCCAGCTTGACCCAGTCACGGATCGGCAGGTCCTTGGTCTGGCAGGCGCGCCAGATATCACCTTTCTCGACCTTGTGCTCGGTCAGCACCGTGCCATCTTCAGCAACCACACGCACCACACCGTCATCCTTCATTTCGAAGGTTTTGTCGTGGGAGCCGTACTCTTCCGCCTTCTGCGCCATCAGGCCCACATTCGGAACAGTACCCATGGTGGTCGGATCAAACGCACCGTGGGTCTTACAGAAGTTGATCACTTCCTGATAAATGGTGGCGTAGGTGGACTCGGGCATCACCGCCTTGGTGTCCTTGAGCTTGCCGT
>JAKLLS010000105.1 GCA_022014155.1 Marinobacter sp.
ACAAACCGGTCAATCTTGCGGCCACTTCCTCGAATGATATCAACCAGTTTCTCCTGGGACAGGTGCATCGAACAGGAAGCAGAAATCAGCAAGCCATCCCGCTCCAGCAACCGCAACCCCAGCTGATTCAGCCGCGCATAGGCCTGCTCACCCGCCTTCTGATCGCGACGGCGGGGGATCAGCGCCGGCGGGTCGAGCACCACAATGTCATACTTTTCTTTCTCGTCCGCCAACGCTTTCAGGGCTTCAAACGCGTCACCCTCAACGGTTTCCACATTGTCCAGACCATTCAACCTGGCGTTATGGTGCACCGAATCAATCGCCGACGAAGAACTGTCCACACAGGTCACCTGACTGGCACCGGCACAGGCCGCCTGAATCCCCCAGCCCCCAACATAACTGAACACATCCAGCACCCGCTTACCGCGCGCATAGGCCTGCAGACGCTGACGATTCATGCGGTGGTCGTAGAACCAGCCGGTTTTCTGGCCCCCTTCCAACGGCACCTCAAAACGTACACCGTTTTCTTCCACCTTCAGCAAACTGGTTTCAACCCCGTGGGCCTGCTCGACATAGGTGTCCAGCCCTTCCACCTTGCGCATCTTGCCATCGTTTTTGAGAATGATCGCGGCAGGATGCGCCAGACGTAGAACCGCGCGAACAATGGCCTCTTTCATCAACTCCATACCGGCAGTGGAAATCTGCACCACCACCGTATCGTCAAAGCGATCAATCACCAGCCCCGACAACCCGTCGCTGTCCCCGAACACCCAACGGTAGAAAGGCTTGTCGAACAACCGCTCACGCAGCGCCAGCGCCGTTTCCATGCGCTGCGTAAGGCGTTGTGGCGTCATACCATGACTGGCACTCCGACTGATCAGACGACCACAAATCAGCGCGTGAGGATTCACGAAAACCGTCCCCATGGGCTTATCGTTAGACGCTCGCAATTCCGCTTGCGCGCCGGCCTCGAAGTCCGTTAATGGCGATCGACGGGTATCCACTTCATTGCTGTAAACCCACAGGTGACCGGCTTTAAGCCTGCGCTCTGCACCTTTGCGGAGATAAAGGACGGGGAAATTCATAACGGCTACCTAATGGGCTGAGAAAAAGGAGGGGGAATTATACACAAGCAAGCAGGTTCAACTCCGCACTCGGGGGGCATTGAGTGGGTCGGGCCTCCCAAAACTGTGCGAAGCCATGGATGGCGGAGCCCAAGCGTACAGGGACGTATTCACAGCGTGTTTTGGGAGGCCCGACCGACTCAAACCCTGCACGGAGCCAGATAATTAACCTTCAGCAGCCACATGCTCAGAATAGGCAGTAGGGTCCATCAGCCCGTCCAGCTCGCCCTTGTCCGCCAGGCGAACTTTGAACAGCCAGCCATCGCCGTAAGGATCTTCGTTCACCTTCTCCGGCTCGTCTTCCAGGCTCTCGTTCACCTCAATCACCTCACCGGTAACCGGACTGAACACATCCGATGCCGACTTGACGGATTCCGCCACCCCAGCCTCTTCACCGCCATTCACAGTAACGCCAATTTCCGGCACACCAATAAAGACCACATCCCCCAACTGTTCCTGAGCGAAATCGGTAATGCCCACGGTGGCCGTGCCATCATCGGAGACGCGAACCCACTGGTGGGTTTCGATGTACTTAAGATCTGCGGGTATATCACTCATGATCGGATTCCCTATTGATTTTTCGCGCAGTTTAACCGAAGACGCTAACTCCAGCGAACCCCTCGGGCCGTGTTCATGAAGGAATTCAGGTAATCCACCTCACGATCACGGTCACGAAGGCCCAAAAAGATCTGCTTCTGAATACCCTGGTCACCCAACCGAACCGGCTTCAGTGGCATTTTCTCCGCGTACTCATCCACCAACCAGCGTGGCAACGCCGCCACCCCCCGACCGGCAGCCACCATCTGCAACATGATGTCCGTCGTTTCTATGGTTTTGTGTTTGGCCGGACTGGCGTGGGCCGGCAGCAGAAAATGGGTGTAGATGTCGAGGCGTTCCACTTCCACAGGGTAGGTAATCAGAGTTTCATCCGCCAGATCGGTCGGTTCTGCCCAAGCTTTCGACGCCAGTTCATGCCCGCTGGACACCACCAGCACCTGCTCATAATCGAACACTGGCTCAAACACCAGACCGGGCCGATGCAAAGGATCCGGCGTCACCAGAATATCAATGTCGTGCCCGAACAGGGCCCCGATACCCCCGAACTGAAAACGTTGCTTTACATCCACGTCCACGGTAGGCCATTGCTCCAGATAGGGCCCCACAACCTTGAGCAGCCATTGATAGCAGGGATGGCACTCCATACCGATACGCAGGGTTCCGCGCTGCCCCCTGGCAAACTGCCCGATCAGCATCTCCGCATGCTCAAACTGTGGCAACAGACGGGTCGCCAGTGACAGTAAGTACTGACCCGCCTGAGTCAGCCTGAGCTGACGCCCTTCCCTTTCCCAAACCGACGTCCCCAGTTGCGACTCCAGCTTCTTGACAGCGTGACTCAGTGCAGACTGGGTCAGGTGCAGCGCTTCAGCGGCGGCCGTCAACGATCCTTGCCGCTCGACTTCCCGTAGGATTTCCAGATGATTCCGCTCAATCATTGCTTGTTATCGCCCAGCTCATTATATGAATAAAACTCATGGATTGTTGAAATAATACCATTATTATTCATTGCTCCAGAAACGTAATCTTGGTGGTTCTTCTCGAAACCCAGTCAAAGAACGCAAGGACAACACCATGATTACTACCCATAACCTGGGATTTCCCCGCATTGGCGCGAGACGAGAGCTCAAATTCGCCCAGGAGGCCTTCTGGAAAGGTGAGCTGGAAGCCGAGGCGCTGAACATCACCGCAGCCGATTTGAGGCGTCGCCACTGGTCGCAGCAATCGTCGCTGACATTGGCCCCGGTGGGAGACTTTTCCTACTACGATCAGGTGCTGGACATGAGTTTCACCCTGGGCAACCTTCCAGCCCGAGCCCAGGATACCGATGGCACGGACCTGGATCGCTATTTCCGGGTAGCCAGGGGGCGATCCGCAAACGATACCGCCTGCTGCGCCATTCATGCCGGTGAAATGACCAAGTGGTTCGATACCAACTACCACTACATTGTGCCGGAGTTCGACAGCGGCACCCGATTCCAACTGAATCCGACCCGCCTGCTGGAACAGCTGGCCGAGGCCAAGGCACAAGGCGTCAAAGCCAAACCCGTCATCATTGGTCCGGTCACCTACCTCTGGCTCGGCAAGACCAAGGACGACAGTGACCGGCTCATGCTCCTCGATGACCTTCTGCCGGTATACGCCGAATTGCTGAACTTGCTGGCCGAACAGGGCGTGGACTGGGTTCAGATAGACGAACCGGCCCTGGTCACCGAACTCAATGGCGACTGGCGGCACGCATTCAACCTGGCCTACCACCAGCTAAAGGCCTGCCCGGTCAAACTGTTAGTAACCACCTACTTTGGCGAGCTGCGGGACAACCTGCAACTGGCTTGCGAACTGCCGGTCGCCGGGCTGCACCTGGATGCCATCAGCGCAGCGGATGAGGTCAGCCGTGTTACCGACTGGCTCCCGGCCCACAAAGTACTCTCCCTCGGCGTTATCAATGGCCGCAATGTGTGGAAAACCGACCTTGAGGCCACACTGGACTGGCTCGAGCCGGTACACGAGCGCCTCGGTGAACGGCTGTGGCTGGCCCCTTCCTGCTCGTTGCTCCACGTCCCCGTGGACCTGGCATCAGAAACCGCGATGGATCCGGAGATCCGCTCCTGGCTGTCTTTTGCCGTGCAAAAACTTGATGAACTTCGAACCCTGGCCAACGCCCTCGACCATGGGCGTGCGGCCACAGTCGAACCACTGGCAAAGAACGCGCTGGCCATCGCCAGCCGCAAGAACTCCACCCGCGTCCACAACCCCGATGTCACCCGGGCCATCGCCGCGATCACACCGGAACTGGGCGAGCGCAGGAGCCCCTATACTAAACGCGTGAAGCTGCAGAAGTTACACCTGGATCTTCCGGCATTTCCAACCACCACCATCGGCTCGTTTCCCCAAACCCGGGACATCCGCCAGACCCGCCTCCAGTACCGCAAAGGCGAACTAAGTGAGCGGGAGTACACCGCCCGTATTCGTGACGAAATTGCCCGCTGCGTCAGAGAGCAGGAAGCGCTGGGACTCGATGTACTGGTACACGGCGAAGCCGAGCGCAACGACATGGTGGAATACTTTGGCGAGCAATTGGATGGCTACGTTTTCAGCAAGTTCGGTTGGGTGCAGTCCTATGGGTCCCGCTGCGTGAAACCGCCCATCCTCTTTGGCGACATCCAGCGCCCGCAGGCAATGACAGTGGACTGGATACGCTACGCCCAGTCGCTGACCGACATGCCGCTGAAGGGCATGCTCACCGGCCCGGTCACCATTCTCAACTGGTCGTTCGTGCGAGACGACCAACCAAGAAAAGACACCTGCCTGCAACTGGCACTGGCGATTCGCGAGGAAGTCCTGGACCTGGAGCAATCCGGCGTGCGCATCATCCAGATTGACGAAGCCGCACTGCGGGAAGGCCTGCCATTGCGACAATCGGACTGGCAGAGCTACCTGGACTGGGCCATCGAGGCATTCCGCATCAGCGCCAACGGCGTCAGCGACGAAACCCAGATCCACACCCACATGTGCTATTCGGAGTTCAATGACATCATCGAAGCCATCGCCCGCATGGACGCCGATGTAATTACCATCGAAACCTCACGCTCCAACATGGAACTGCTCGATGCCTTCAAGGGCTTCCAGTACCCGAATGACATCGGCCCCGGCGTGTACGATATCCATTCGCCGAACATTCCGGAGAAGCAGCACATCGTATCTCTGATGCAGAAGGCAGCGGAACGAATACCCGCGGAAAGGCTCTGGGTGAACCCGGACTGTGGTTTGAAAACGCGAAGCTGGGAGGAGGTCCTTCCGGCACTCCAGGAGATGGTCAACGCCGCCCGCGAATTGCGGGGAGTCTGAATTCAGGGAGGAGAGGTCTCTGGGCCTCTCCCCAAACTGTAATCAGTAACCGGTGCTATTGATGTCCAGATCAAACTCGAAGTCGGTTGCCCGTTTCACTTCCGTCCAGAACCCTCCCGAAGCGTCAAGCTCGAGCCAGCGGTACCCTGGCGGCAACCCCTCAACGGCAAACTGGCGGGAACCAGAGGTAAACTGAATGCAGGTGGACGGAGTGGCCAACAACCTCACCCCATGGCTCTCAAGGTCGTGCTCCTGATGGATGTGCCCCCACAGTACAATTCTGACCTGAGGAAAACGTTCAACAACGTGCCAGAAAACGTCCCGATTGCGAAGGCCAATGGCTTCCATCCAGTCCGATCCGATGTCCACCGGATGGTGGTGCAACGTGACCAATGTTGGTAAATCCGGATTCTGCTCCAGCGTAGATGTAAGAAACGCCAGCTCTGACTCCGCCAGCTCACCATACACCTGGCCACGAACGGACGAATCCAGCAATATGAACTGCCACCCCCCCCTGGATAATATGCCGACGACTCGCCTGGTGTTCGCTGGCAACCTTCTGCATGACGTCCGGCTCGTCGTGGTTACCGGCTATCCAGGCCGAGGCACAATGGAATGCCTGCAACTTATCAGCAAAAACACGATAGGCCTCTTCCGAACCATCCTGAGCAAGGTCACCAGTGGCCAACACCAGATCCGGCTGCCCATGATCCCGGAGTACCTGTTCAATAACAGCATCAAGACTGTCCCGGGTGTTCACGCCCAGCAACTCACCAGCCGGGTCAGCCCGGAGATGGGGGTCTGTGATCTGTAGCACCCGGAGAGCCGGGGATTCATCCTTTCTGGTCATGGCGCTCTGTTTCGTATCTGGGCAAGACGCTTGGTTCGAGACCGTTTGTACGGTGAGAGTAATCCGTTTTCTCACCACTGAACTGAACCATGATCACATTATGCCTTTAGTTACAGGACATGTTGCATCATTTGATAACTATGGCACAGCCCCAGCTCTCTCACCTGAGGCTACTCTCCGCCCCATTCTCCAGCTCACTCTCTAGTCCACGCCCTCACCAGCCGACCAGAGAGAATGCTCCATGGGCAGGTGCCCGAAACGAAGGCAGTAATCCAGCCAGTCAGCCAGAAAGCTGTTCACCTGAACTTTTTCATCCGGGTGATGCATAAAACGGTTGGGGTAATCATTGACCGGCGCGATCTGGCGATCCCGATAGCAACTGATCACTTCTGCCATCGTGGCGTCGTGATACACACGTACTGTCAGTTGGGGATTATTCAGCCATCGACCGGCGTTATGGATCTGCTCCAACAGGAGGGTTTCAGTAAAGCGCGCGGTCTGGAGGACTTTGATCCGGACACGCCCGAGGTACTGCTCTTCCCGGTGCAGCTCAAATTCTGACACGGGCTTGCCTGCCGACTCCAACTTCCGGAGTTGGATAAGACGCAGGTAGTTACCGTCACACAGTGCCCCCAGTCGCCTGAGATCCGGCACATAGCGCTTGGGTTTCATGGCCCACTCATTCATCAATCCCACCCTTCCCGTATCCGGGTATGGTTGAGCTGAAGCCATTGCAATGCAATGATCGCCGCCGCGTTGTTGATACGACCATCCTGGATCATGGCAATAGCCTCCTCTGAGCTGAATACGTGAGCGCGGATGTCTTCGTGTTCATGTTCCATGCCAAACAATCCGCCAGCAGACTCTGTGCTTATACGTCCACAATACAGGTGTATGAGTTCTGTGCTACCGCCGGGCGACACCAGGTAATCGCAGATTTTATCCAACTTGCTGAAAGTCAGGCCAGCTTCTTCCTGCCCTTCCCTTTGCGCCACTTCTTCGGGTGTTTCACCTTCTTCGTTCATGCCGGCGACCAATTCGAGCAGCCAGGGCGACTGGTCGCGGCCCATGGCGCCCAGGCGGAACTGCTCCAGCAATACCACTTCGTCCCGTACAGGATCGTAGGGAAGCACACAGGTGGCATCACCACGGATAAACAGTTCGCGGGTGAATACGGGCATGTCGCGACCGTCAAAACGCGGGTGGGTCAGCCACAGCTTGTCCATGCGGAAGAAGCCCTGGAAGACGGTTTCGCGCTTTTCGACGTTGACGTCGCTGGCCTTGAACTGAAACGGTTTGGTCATCGTTCATCCGGTTGCTGGATCGACTTTGAACGATAGCCGTTTGTTCGGTGTAACTGCAAGCTCTTCACCCAGCCTGCTAGGCATGGGGGCAGGCCGTTCAGCCGGGTAAGGCAACTCACTCGAAATAGCTTATGCGAATGCCCGCGATGCTGAAGAGAGCTCGGTGGGAGGCCCTGTTCAGGACTGTGCGGAGCCAGGGATGGCGGAGCCCAAGCGCCCCATGGATGGGCTTGAGCGTGTCCTGAACAGGGCCACCCACCGGGCTCCAACACCCAAGCTCACAGTCCTGAGAAGGCCTAACACCAAACCATCAGGCTAGCGGGTCAACACTCCGAGCTCAGATCTTGTCGTAGAGCTTACTCCCGGATTCCACAAACTCCCGGGATTTCTCCTGCATGCCGGCGTCAACCGCAGAAACCTCGTCAATGCCCCTCTCCGCCGCATACTCACGAACTTCCTGGGAAATCTTCATGGAGCAGAACTTCGGCCCGCACATGGAGCAGAAGTGAGCCACCTTGGCGGACTCCTTGGGCAGGGTTTCGTCGTGGTAGGCACGAGCGGTGTCCGGATCGAGGCCGAGGTTGAACTGGTCTTCCCAGCGGAATTCGAAACGGGCCTTGGACAGGGCATTGTCCCGGACCTGGGCGCCCGGATGGCCCTTGGCCAGGTCGGCGGCGTGGGCGGCGATCTTGTAGGTGATGATGCCGGTTTTGACGTCGTCCTTGTTGGGCAGACCCAGGTGCTCTTTCGGGGTGACGTAGCAAAGCATGGCACAGCCGTACCAGCCGATCATCGCGGCACCGATGCCGGAGGTGATGTGGTCATAACCCGGCGCGATGTCGGTGATCAGCGGGCCGAGGGTGTAGAACGGCGCCTCGTCACAGCATTCCAGCTGCTTGTCCATGTTCTCTTTGACCAACTGCATGGGTACGTGGCCGGGGCCTTCGATCATGCACTGGACGTCATGCTTCCAGGCGATTTTGGTAAGTTCGCCCAGGGTTTCCAGTTCGCCGAACTGCGCTTCGTCGTTGGCGTCGGCAATCGAGCCGGGGCGCAGGCCATCGCCGAGGCTGAAGGACACGTCGTAGGCTTTCATGATTTCGCAGATGTCTTCGAAATGCTCGTACAGGAAGCTTTCCTTGTGATGAGCCAGGCACCATTTCGCCATGATGGAGCCACCGCGCGACACGATGCCGGTGGTGCGTTTTGCGGTCATGGGCACGTGGTGCAGGCGTACACCGGCATGGATGGTGAAGTAATCCACGCCCTGCTCGGCCTGTTCGATCAGCGTATCCCGGAAGATTTCCCAGGTCAGGTCTTCAGCCACGCCGCCGACTTTTTCCAGCGCCTGGTAGATGGGCACCGTGCCGATGGGTACCGGGGAGTTGCGGATGATCCATTCACGGGTTTCGTGGATGTTCTTGCCGGTGGACAGGTCCATGATGGTATCCGCGCCCCAGCGGATGCCCCAGGTAAGTTTCTCGACTTCTTCCTCGATGGAGGAACTGACAGCGGAGTTACCGATATTGCCGTTGATTTTCACCAGGAAGTTGCGGCCAATAATCATCGGCTCGGTTTCCGGGTGGTTGATGTTGGCGGGGATAATGGCCCGACCGCGGGCAACTTCATCACGCACGAATTCTGGTGTGATTTCTGCCGGCAACGACGCCCCGAAAGACTGGCCGGGATGCTGATCTTTCAGCAGCCCATTTTCCCTCGCTTCCTGCAACTTCAGGTTTTCCCGAATCGCAATGTACTCCATTTCCGGGGTAATCATACCCTGGCGGGCGTAGTGCATCTGGCTGACATTTTTACCAGGCTTGGCTTTCAGCGGCTTGCGCTCGTCCATGAAACGAAGCGGATCAAGCTGGGGGTCTTTCATACGTCGACGGGTGAACTCCGACGTGTAGCCGTCCAATTGCTCGACATCGCCACGCTCTTCTATCCAGGCGGCACGGATCGGTTGCAGGCCTTTGCGCAGATCAATGGTGGCTTCGGGATCGGTATATGGGCCGGAGGTGTCGTACACCATGACCGGCGGGTTCTTTTCTCCCCCCATTTCGGTCGGCGTATCCTGCACAGTAATTTCCCGCATAGGCACTCGCAGGTCTGGTCGACTACCCTGCACGTAGATTTTTCGTGAGCTTGGTAACGGTTTGATTGCGGCCGAATCAACTTTGGCGGAATCACTCAGGTAGGAAGGTAAGTCTGTCATCATGCGCTCCCGGAACAGGTTGGGGAATATCAGGTCGCGTATGACGGAGCTGCAGGCACGGTATTTCCCTTTTTGGGGCCCTTTGAGAGCTGCGCTCTATCGGGGTTTCGTGACTTACAGCAATGATGTCTTAATCCCTACGCCGGTATTATCCGGATCAGGTCGCGGGTTCTGCGTTGCAATCTCAGCCAGCCTGGATTCGTTCAGGCCAGCACCCCGTCAAGACGCGAATTCGTATTGCATGACACTCTATATGAGTGCCGTTTGCAAGTGTAGAGATGCGGGCAATTATTGTCCATAATGGCCAGCCAGACTTATTCGCTGTTGCCCGAAAGTATCCATCAGAATGCAACATAAGCGCTCCGGAGTGG
The DNA here is from genome assembly GCA_022014155.1 of Marinobacter sp. Lineage (GTDB taxonomy): Bacteria > Pseudomonadota > Gammaproteobacteria > Pseudomonadales > Oleiphilaceae > Marinobacter. Next base: position 9,768 of record JAKLLS010000105.1, read on the forward strand.
AGCAGACGTGCTTACGTATCAGGAGACACAATGAAGAAACGATTGCTTTCAGGAATGATTGGCTTGCTTGCGGCACACCCCGCCTTCGCCATGGATCTGATCGAAACCTACGAAAAAGCGCTTTCCTACGACTCCGGAATCGCCGCCGCCCGCGCCAGTTTCGAGGCCCAGGAAGCCGGCACTGACGTGAGCAGAGCGAACCTGCTGCCCCAGATCAATGCCTTCGGTGAGGCTAACTACACTGATACGGAAACGCCCAATCAGGATGCTGACTACACCACTCTGGCTTACGGCGTACGGCTGACCCAGCCGCTGTTTCGTGCCGATACGTGGTATGGATACGATGCCAGCAAGTTCCAGAGTGAGGCCGCCCGAGCAGATTACAATCTGGCACAGCAACAGCTGATTCTGGATGTCGCGAGTGCCTATTTCAATGTGTTGCGGGCAGCAGACACCCTGACCACTGCCCGGGCCACCGAAGCGGCAATTCAGCGCCAGTATGAGCAGGCTCAGGAGCGTTTCGATGTCGGCCTGATTGCCATTACAGAAGTGTATGAGGCCCGCGCCAGCTACGACGACAGCAAAAGCCAGCGGATCGCTGCGGAAAGCGATCTGGATATCGCCCGCGAACAACTGGCGCGTCTGACCGGTGAGTACACCGAAGAGCTGGACAATCTAAGGGTGAACTTTCCCCTGGGTCGCCCCGAGCCAATGGATCCCACCCAGTGGGAAATGACCGCCCTGGAGCAAAACTGGTCAATTCAATCAGCGATGTACCAATTGAACACCAGTGAAGCGACCCTGAAAGCATCCAAGGCTGGCCATTACCCGACTCTGGACCTCAACGCCTCTTACGGTAAGAGTGAGATTGACGGTCTCGAGAATGGCACGGCTCCAGTGCAACAGCGGTCGGATGGCACCACAACCGAAGCAGTCATCGGTGTGACTCTGAACGTACCGCTCTACCTGGGCGGGGGCACCCAGGCCGGGGTTCGTCAACAGCGTTCACTGGTCACGGTAGCTGAGCAAAGCCTGGAAACCACCCGCAGGGACGTTCGGGTCAACACCCGCAGCCTGTTCCGTACGGTGAACACCAATATTGAAACGGCGTCCGCCCTGGAGCAGACCATCATTTCCCGTCGCAGTGCGCTGGATGCTACCCGCGCCGGCTACGAGGTGGGCACCCGGAATATTGTTGAGGTGCTGGATGCGGAGCGTGCCTATTACGTAGCGTTGAGAGATTACGCCAACTCCCGCTATGACTATGTCATCAACACCCTCAGTCTGAAGCAGGCCGCAGGCACTCTGAGCCCTCAGGATCTGATCGACCTGAACAACTGGCTGAGCGCGTCCGCCCCGGGCATTGAAGCCCTCGCCAACGACGAGGAAACGATTGAGGACCCGACGGAGTAGGCTAGCATCCAGTCGCCCCTTCGGTGCGCATACACCGGCGGGGCGTCACACCCTCTCAACAATACCATCCACAACCTTCTCCAGTGCACCGCGATTGGCGTTCACCACCGCCAGGGCGCTATCCCCCGCCCGCTTGGCGGAATCCGGGTCGGCCATCAGGGCCATCACACAGTCCGCCAGCGCGTCAGAGGATGGCGTGCAATATAAGCCATGCCCAGCATCCAGACGGTTGTAGATGGTTTCAAAGTTGAAAATGTGGGGCCCGGAGAGCACCGGCATTCCCCAGGCAGCCGGCTCCAATGGGTTGTGGCCTCCCCGTTCGATGAGTGAACCACCGACAAACGCAATATCAGAGGCTCCGTACAGCATCAACAACTCGCCCATGGTATCTCCGAGATACACCTGCACATCGTCCGGGACAGGTTCAGTCGCCCCCGATCGGCGTGACAGTTTCAGCCCCATCGATTCCGTCAACTCAGCGACGTTATCGAAACGCTCAGGATGCCTCGGCACAATCACCAACAGGGCGCCGGGAAATGTCCGGAGCACTGCCTTGTGGGCCTCAAGAATCTGTCGATCCTCCCCGTCATGGGTGCTGGCGGCGATCCACACCGGACGATGTGCTCCAAGCTGCTTCCTCAGGATCAAAGCTTCCGTTCTGAGTTCTGCCGAGATATCCACGTCAAACTTGATGCTCCCCGTCACCGAGACGGATTCCGGCTCTGCACCGATCCTCAGGAACCGGCCGGCATCCTCCTCCGCCTGGGCAGCAATCCAGCAAATACTGCGCAACAGCGGCCTGACCAGCGAGGGCACCCGTTCGTAGCCCCTGGCGGAGCGCTCTGACAAGCGGGCATTGATCAGGAAAATGGGCACATCGTGCCGGAAGGTATTGGCAATCATATTGGGCCAGAGTTCGGTTTCCATAATCACCA
>JAKLLS010000106.1 GCA_022014155.1 Marinobacter sp.
GCCAACCAAATATGAATTCTCCGGACACTGATTATTTTCCTGACTTGCGGGGTTTACGTTTCTTGTCCTTGCCGAGGGCCAGCTTGGCAGCCTGCGCCACGAGCTCATCCCGCGCGGACATTGGTTCGTTGCCGGAACCCTGCTCCTTTGCAGCTGGCTTGCCCTTGGGCTTGTCACCTGCGGCTTTGGCCGGGCGCTTTCTGGCCGCGGGTTTTTCACTGGCCTCGGAACGGGACCTGGATCTGGATTTGTCATCCCTTGCCGCCCCCTTCGATCCGCCCTTACCCCGGCCTTTCGCCTTGCCACGAGGCTCCTTGCGGGTCACATCCAGCGCATCCCGGTCGGCCTGGCGATGACGGGGCTCACTGATCAGCTCAAGGTCAATCTTTCGATCTTCCATGCCAACACGGACCACCTTAACGCGGACCTCGTCGCCAAGACGGAAACTCTGGGCGGTGCGCTCTCCGATCAGGCGATGCTTGGCGGCATCGTGGTGGAAGAAATCACCACTGAGAGTCGAGACGTGAACCAACCCTTCTATATAGACACCGGACAGCTCCACAAAGAAGCCGAAAGGCACCACGGCGGCAATCACGCCATCAAACTCTTCACCAACGTGATCGCTGAGGTATTCACACTTGAGCCAGGCCATGACATCGCGGGTAGCGTCATCCGCCCGGCGCTCCGCCATGGAGGTGTGCTCACCAAGTCGCTCCATGCTTGCAAAGTCGTAGGGGTACTCCGCCAGCTCCGGATCCAGCTTGGGTGGCTTGACCACGTCCTTCGCTGGCTTCTCACCATGCACGACGGATTTGATGGCCCGGTGGGCGATCAAATCCGGGTATCGACGGATGGGGGAGGTAAAGTGGGCATAGCTGGCGAAGCCCAGACCAAAGTGACCGCTTTCCTCAGGGCTGTATACCGCCTGGCTCAGCGATCTCAACATGACCGTCTGGATCACGTTGGCGTCAGACCGATCCGCAATCTGTGACAGCAGCGCCTGATAGTCCGCGGAGGTCGGGCTGTCACCACCACCCAACTGCAAACCCAGCTCCGCCAGGAACAACCGAACGGCGTTCAGACGCTCTTCCGAAGGCCCATCGTGAACCCGATACAGGGCTGGCAACTTGTACTTCTTGAGGAAGCGGGCGGTGGCGACGTTAGCGCACAGCATGCATTCCTCAATAATCTTGTGGGCTTCGTTGCGCTGCACCGGAACAATCTCTTCAATTTTCCGGTTGGCATCAAACACAATCTTGGTTTCGGTGGTCTCGAAATCAATCGCACCACGCTCGGTACGCGCCTTGCGCAGCAACTGGTAAAGACCATACAGATTGTGCAATTGCGGCAGCACGTGGGCGTATTGCTCACACAAACGGTAGCCGGACTCGGTATCCGGCTGAGTCAGCATGTCGCTTACCTTGTTGTAGGTAAGACGCGCATGGCTGTACATGACCGCCTGATAGAAGCTGTAGCTGCTGATATTACCGGCCGCGCTGATGGTCATATCGGCCACCATGCACAGACGATCCACTCCCGGATTCAGGGAGCACAGACCATTGGACAGTTTCTCGGGCAGCATCGGTACCACGTGATCCGGGAAGTACACGGAAGTACTGCGGTTGACCGCCTCCTCGTCCAGCGGCGTTCCCGGCCGCACGTAATGGGAGACATCAGCAATCGCGACGAGCAACCGGTAGCCACCCCGCGCCCGGGGTTCGCAGTATACCGCGTCATCAAAGTCCCGGGCGGTTTCGTCATCGATGGTGACCAGCCGAAGGTTGCGGATATCAACGCGATTTGTCTTGTCCTTCTCCGCCACTTCCTCCGGAATCTTCGCCGTCTGCTCACCTACCGCGGGCGGCCAGCTGTGGGGAATGTCATAGGAGCGGATGGCGACATCGATCTCCATGCCTGGCGCCATGTGCTCGCCGAGCACCTCGACCACCTTGCCTAACGGCTGGGTACGTACTGTGGGCTGACGGATAATGTCCACCACCACATACTGACCGTGACGGGCTTCACCACTATGCTCCTGAGGGATCAACACCTCGTGGTTGATTCGTGCGTTCTCCGGAACCACAAAGCTGATACCACTTTCCTGGAAGAAGCGACCGACGGTCTGACTGGTCTTGTGCTCCAGCACCTCAACAATTACGCCTTCCCGACGCCCCTTGTCATCAACCCGGTCAACCCGCGCGGCGACGCGATCGCCATGAAATACCTGACGCATCTGGCGAGCTGTCAGGAACAGGTCACTGCCGCCATCGTCCGGGACCAGAAAACCGAAACCATCTTTGTGCCCTATCACCCGCCCCGTGACCAGGTCAGCTTCTTCAATGGGCAAATAAGCGCCCCGACGATTACAGATCATCTGGCCGTCACGGCACATGGCGATCAACCTGCGCCGCAATGCCTCGATACCTTCCGGGGAATTCTGCCCGAGTTCCTGACAGAGGGTTTCGTGGGTAGCCGGAGCACCACGCTCTTTCAGATGTTCAAGAATGAACTCCCGGCTCTGGATGGGGTTGTCGTATTTTTCCGCCTCACGACTGGCGTGCGGATCTCTGTCCGTCTTTTTTCTGGAAACCATTCGGATCCTTGTCCTGTCCGCATTCCAATAACGCGGTTATATTGCATGTGATCAGGAGTATAACGCCGGTTCGGCCAGCCTGCCTAACCGGCAGCAAAATAAAGCCATTAATTTCCAGAAATTTCCCGAAAAAATATTTGACAGCTTTTTCCGTAATCATTAAAGTACGCGCCATCGGTTGAGGGACACACCTCACCGCTGGCAGAAACGCCAAGTTTTCAATAAACTATAGGCGCATCTGTGAATCACCTGCCGAGGTGGTGAAATTGGTAGACACGCTAGCTTCAGGTGCTAGTGGGGGCAACCCCGTGGAGGTTCAAGTCCTCTCCTCGGCACCACTTCCTCCCCCAGGAAGTGGCAAGAAAAATCCCAAAGCAACTCTTCGAAACCACTCAGGCACTCATTGGCCCGAGCAGTCTTTATTTCACCTGTTTCGTCAGATAACCGGACAAACGCTGGTACTGGTAACTTACCTGGCCAAATACCCCGAATGGCACCTCTTCGAACTCCCGACCACAGTCCGCAGGCGTTCTGGAGCCCGTGAGATACGCATCGGCAATCAGGTTGGGCTGGTCTTCCACGTAATGTGTGGCACCCTCCTCCGGATAAACCATAACCCAGTCGAACCCGCCCTCTGAGGAAACGTGGTCAAGCCCGGCCATGGCCAAATCGGCGAATGAGTAGCGCAGCAACCGGAAATACTCGTTGCGGGTATCAAACTCCAGCGTCAATGCATCAAACCCAACCGGCGTATCAATCGCGGTATAACTGTAATCCTGCTGCGCGGAAACCACATGGCTTGAACCCTCAACACCCAAAACCGGAACACACTCTTCCAGCCCCGCCAGACTCAGCACAACCTGTTCTTCTTCGTTGATCAGCAGGCGATGACCGGCGAACAAAGGCGTCCCATTGGCGTGGTCCAACTGAAGCACACGGTCCTCGCTGCCAGAAGTCGCCGTCAGTTCCGCAACTCCTCCATCACTCCTGGTCCAGCTGTAGGTCACTTCCGGCGGCCCTCCGAATTCCGAGGTATCGGCCAGACCATCCTGGCACTGGGTGGTGGTTTCGAAATAGATCCGCTGATTCTCCCAGTCGAATGTCAGCCGTTCATCCACGCCACCGCTCTCATAGGCTACCCGGCTTTGCAGGGACAGCGAGATGGAGGGCAGCCACTGGGTGCCCAGGTTTGCCATTCGACCACCAACGCTGACCAGCCGCGCCAATTCCGTCATCGACGGAGCCATGCAGCCCTCTGCCGAAATAGCCCTCACCCGGCCATCAGGCTCGTAGTCAAAAGACAGCTCCGCCGTGGTCATCAGGCTGGACAGACTGGCAGGCAAGTCACCGTATTCCGACTGGGCCGAGACCACCTGCCGTGTTAACAGCACCGGGTCGGACAAATCCAGCGCCACCTCTGGCAACGCCAGTTCATCCACATCTACATCAGCATATCCACCCGGGGATGCGGCATCGTCCACAATAGCGACAATGTCTGACGCATTCCGGACCAGCGAGAGCCCCAGCAGGTAGGCGGCCTGCCGGCTCAGCAGGCGCTCGGTTCCATCGGCGCCGTTGGCCGCCAGCGCTTCGTTGTACGGCACAGGAAACTGACTTGCCATGAAGCGGGCAAAAGCTCGGGCATAAGCGTGGGCCCGCTGGTCTCCGGACTGAATGTAATCCGACAGCAGATTCACGCCTGCCAGGGCTGGCGTGGCACTACCCGAAACCGGTGAACCCGCGCTGACCAGATTGCGAAAACGAGCCAGGGTGGTTAACGGGGTAACCAGCCTGACACCGGGTGGCGCAGACATCATATAGGCACTGTCGACAGGCCGATCGCCATCGGGCAGCTGCTCCACTGTCTTGCCCGGCAACGCCAGGGCGTGCAGGGAATAATCCCTGGGATCGATGTCGGGAGCTTCGGCAGGATCACCCACCAACGCCTGAGTATCCAGCGAAAACACGCCGTTTGCCCCGGACATCGCCGTGGGCTCCCCCTCCGGCAGGATCACCTCGGTACCGGATTCCAGCACGACGGTCAGGGGGCCGGGCGAATATTGGCTGTCCCCGTCAATATCAAGCCATACCCTGGCGTTACGCAGGTATCCGTCAATCACTCTTCCGGTGTAGGGCGTAGGCTCACTGTAGCTGACACCGTCGAAATCACGACCATCGACGGGCAGTTCATCAGACTTTTCGCCACAGCCAGCCATAGCCAGGGCAATCAGGGATACGGACAGGGGAAGAAGGCATTTCATGGCAGCAACCGGTTATCCTTGTTGGAGGTTGTGCCGCTACTCTAGGGGATGTTGGAGAAGGGAACCTTGATAGGCTTGGCAATTTGTAAAGTTTGGTAACGAAAAGCTCCGGCACCTCACGGCACCGGAGCCTGCCGGATCAGAATGAACGGGCAACAATTTCCTTCATGATTTCATTGGTACCGGCATAAATGCGCTGGGCGCGGGAATCCGCCCAGGCCCGGGCAATCGGGTATTCCCACATGTAGCCGTAACCACCGTGCAGCTGGACACATTCATCGATCACTTTGCACTGAATGTCGGTGGTCCACTGTTTGAGCATGGCCGCGGTCGGAATGTCGAGCTTCTTGTCCAAATGCAGCTCCAGGCAGCGATCACAGAAAACCCGGGCAGCGGTGATTTCCGACTTCATTTCCGCCAGCTTGAAACGGGTATTCTGGTAAGCAATCACCGGCTTGGAGAACGCTTTGCGCTCCTTGACGTAATCCAGAGTCCACTGCCAGGCGGCCTCGGCTGCCGCAACGGCAGTCAGTGCCACCTGCAGGCGCTCGGCGGGCAGTTCCTGCATCAGCTGGAAGAACCCCTGCCCTTCCATCGACCCCAGCAGGTTCTCCGCCGGCACTTTCACATCCTGGAAGAACAGCTCCGAGGTATCCTGGGCCTTCATACCTACCTTGTTCAGATTCTGACCTTTCTCAAACCCTTCCCACGCGGTTTCGACGATCAGCAGGCTGGTGCCTTTGGCGCCTTCCTTGGGATCGGTCTTGGCGACGACAATGACCAGGTCCGCCATCTGGCCGTTGGTGATAAAGGTCTTGGAACCGTTGAGAACATAGTGGTCGCCATCCTTGATCGCGGTCGTTCTCACTCCCTGAAGATCAGAACCTGCGCCGGGCTCGCTCATGGCAATGGCCCCGATCATCTCACCGGTGGCCAGTTTTGGCAGGTAACGCTCCTTCTGTTCCTGAGAACCGTAGTTGAGGATATAGGGCGCAACGATGTCGGAATGCAGCCCCCAACCAATACCAGACAGGCCGGCATAGGAAATCTCTTCCATGATCACCGCGCTGTATCGGAAGTCTGCGCCCACACCACCAAACTCTTCCGGCATGGTCGGACACAGGAAACCCAGCTCCCCGGCTTTGGTCCACAGTTCGCGGCTAACCTGCCCGTCTTTTTCCCATTGTTCATGGTAGGGAGCCGCTTCCTGCTCCAGGAATTTGCGAACGGAATCGCGGAAGCCGTCGAGATCGGCGTCAAAGAGTGTGCGTGGAATCATGGTAAACCTCGGTGAATGACCTGTGTTGTGGTTATCGTTCACCAAGTCTCGGCCCAGAGGCGGTTTCGCTCAATGGTGAAAACCATCAATCGGGCTGACCAAAACCATCGCCGCGCTTTGCCTTCGCGCGCTCCTCGCCCCAGCGCGGCATCAGGTCCTGGGGAAGGCCCAGGTGATCGAGAATGCGGGCCACAATAAAATCAACCAGGTCACTCACTGATTGCGGGCTGTGATAGAACCCGGGGCTGGCCGGCATGATGACCGCTCCCATTCGGGTCAGCCGCAACATGTTCTCCAGGTGCACCTCGGAGTATGGCGCTTCGCGGGGCACCAGGATCAGTTTCCGACGTTCTTTCAGAGCCACATCTCCAGCTCGCTCGATCAGGTTGTTGCTGGCACCGGTGGCCAGTGCGGACAGGGTGCCAGTACTGCAGGGACACACCACCAGCGGGGCTTTTTCACCAGAACCGGAGGCCGGAGGCGCAAACCAGTCTTCCCGTCCAAAGACCAGCAGTTGCCCCCGGCCCGCGCCGGCATAAGCGGTTAGCGCCTCTTGCATGGCTTGCGGAGAGCCCGGCAACTTGAGGTCGGTTTCCGTGGCGATCACCACTTGGGCGGCGCGGCTGACCATCACATTCACCGTACATCCTGCCGCCACCAGGCACTGCAGAAGACGCAAGCCGTACTGGGCGCCAGAGGCACCGGTAAAAGCAAGGTTGATGGTTCGTGGTTGTGCCGCAGGTTCAGTCATGACGGGTATCTACGCTCGAGTTCAGCAACCAGTTTCTGGTGAATACCACCGAAACCGCCATTGCTCATGATCACAATGTGGCAGGGACCGCTCACATTCGCCAGTGTCTGCTCGATAAGTGCATCGACACTCGCTTCCACATGGTGCTGCACGGTTTCGCCCTCACCGCCCTTCCAGGCCTCCACCAGTGCTGGCAGCCACTCCAGCTGGTTCAGATTGGCCCAGATTACATGGTCGGCGGCGACGGCACTGGGCAGCAGCGCCTGCTGGTGTACTCCCTGCTGCATAGTGTTCGAACGGGGTTCGATCAAGGCGATTACCGGTTCGTCACCCACCTTGTTACGCAGCCCCTCCAGGGTGGTGGCAATAGCAGTTGGATGGTGGGCAAAGTCGTCATAGACGCTGACGCCGTTAATCTCAGCCAACAACTCCATCCGCCGTTTCACCCCAGAGAAGCGGCAAAGGGCGGCAACGGCGTGGTCCGGTGTCACCCCCACATGGCGAGCGGCGGCGATGGCGGCCAGAGCATTGCGAACGTTGTGCAGTCCGGTCTGGGCCCAGGTCACTGTGGCCACTGGCTGCTCGTGGTGAACCACCATAAAACGGCTGCCGTCCTCCGACAGCAGCTCCGCCCGCCAATCCGTCGTGTAGGCCACTTCGCTGCCAATGGCGGTGGTTTGCACCCCGCTCCAGCACCCCATCTCCAGGGCGCGATCCAGGTGCACGTCGCTCGCCGGGCGAATGATCAGGCCGTTGGATGGCACAGTACGAACCAGATGGTGGAACTGGCGCTCGATGGCCTCGACGTTGTCGAAGATGTCAGCGTGATCAAACTCCAGGTTATTCATGATCAGGGTGTGGGGGCGGTAATGGACGAACTTCGAACGCTTGTCGAAAAAGGCACTGTCGTATTCATCGGCCTCAATCACGAAGAAATCACTCGATCCCAGGCGTGCCGACACCGGAAAGTCCTTCGGCACCCCACCCACCAGGTAACCGGCATCAAAACCGGCCTGCTCGAGAATCCACAGCAGCATGGAGGTGGTAGTAGTCTTGCCATGGGTTCCGGCGACAGCCAGCACCCAGCGATGGCGCAATACTTCCCGGGCCAGCCATTCCGGGCCCGACATGTAATCGATATTACGATTCAGAACCGCTTCCACCTCCGGGTTGCCCCGGGACATGGCGTTACCAATCAGCACCAGATCCGGTTTCGGTTCCAGGTTTTCTGCGTGATACCCTTCCATCAGGCCAATGCCCTGGGCTTCCAACTGGGTGCTCATGGGCGGATACACCCCCTGATCCGAGCCCGTTACCGTGTGGCCCAACTCCCGGGCCAACACCGCGAGGCTGCCCATGAATGTGCCACAAATTCCCAGGATATGAATATGCATGACCGGTCTGACCTCTCGATTGGCCCTGAATGAAACGTGCCAAGCGTCCCGTATACGCCGCAAGCCGTCAAGTTGTTATCCGCAATCCTGCTCATGAAAAAAACCGGGTTTTGGCGTATCATCTGCGGCATTTACTGAACCAGCAGGAGGCTCCAGCCCGAGATGGCCACCAAGAACGCTTTTTACGCTCAATCCGGCGGTGTGACCGCAGTCATTAACGCCAGCGCCTGCGGGGTTATCCAGACCGCGCGCAAATACCCGGAACGCATCGGCAAGGTCTACGCCGGTCGCAACGGCATCATTGGCGCGCTCAAGGAAGAGCTGATTGATACCAGCCTGGAAAGCGATGATGCCATTCAGGCCCTGATCCACACCCCCGGCGGTGCCTTCGGGTCGTGCCGTCATAAGCTCAAGAATATTTCCGAGAACAAGCGTGAATACGAGCGCCTGATCGAAGTGTTCCGCGCCCATGACATTGGTTACTTCTTCTACAATGGCGGCGGTGATTCTCAGGATACAGCCTATAAGGTATCTCAGCTGGCCGAGAAAATGGGCTATCCGATTACCTGTATCGGCGTGCCCAAGACCGTAGATAACGACCTGCCCTTCACCGACTGCTGCCCTGGCTTCGGCTCCGTGGCCAAATACATTGCCACCTCGACCCTGGAAGCCAGTCTCGATATCAAGTCCATGTGCGAAACCTCCACCAAGGTGTTCATTCTTGAAGTCATGGGCCGTCATGCCGGCTGGATCGCCGCCGCGGGTGGACTGGCTGGTGAGGGCCCGGACCAGCCGCCCCATATCATCCTGTTCCCGGAAATGCCGTTTGATCGGGAAGCCTTCCTGGCACGGGTGGAGTTCTGCGTAAAGGAGTATGGCTATTGCGTCATTGTCGCTTCTGAAGGCGCCCAGTACGAGGACGGACGCTTCCTGGCCGATGCCGGCGCCAAGGATGCCTTTGGCCATACCCAGCTCGGCGGCGTTGCACCGGCACTGGCCAATATGGTCAAACAGGCACTTGGTTACAAGTACCACTGGGCCGTGGCTGATTACCTGCAGCGCAGCGCGCGCCATATCGCCTCGGCGACGGATGTCGAACAAGCCTATGCTGTCGGTAAGGCGGCGGTTGAGATGGCAATAGAAGGCAAGCAGGCGCTGATGCCGACGATTGTCCGCGAACAGTCCAAACCGTATCGCTGGCACATTGGCGAGGCACCGCTGAGCGAAGTGGCGAACCAGGAAAAGAAAATGCCCATCCATTACATCTCGGATGACGGCTTTCACATCACCCAGGATTGCCGCGACTACCTGGAGCCACTGATTTACGGTGAGAGCTTCCCGCCGTTCGACAATGGTCTGCCCCGGGTGGCAAAACTGCAAAACAAGCTGGTGGAAAAAAAGCTGAAGACCGACTTCCAGCTCTGATCAGCGGCCCTGCAAAGAAAAAGGCGCTTGCGGCATAACCGCAAGCGCCTTTTTTATTTCACCGTATCGGTGATCAGTTTGCCCTGGCCTCCTGCGCACTCAGGTAACGGACAAACTCGTCAGAACCACCAATGTAGTGCTCGCCTGCCAGGATCTGGGGCACGGTGTGCACCGGCCTACCAAGCTTTTCGGCGATGTCTGCCTTGGACATGCCTTCCTCAATCATGTCTATATAGGTGAAAGGGATGCCCTTCGCCTCACACAGCCGCTTTGCACGAACACAGAAACCGCAGGACGAGCGGCCGTAAATGGTCACATGCTCCATATTTTGCTCCTTAACCTAAAAAATCAGGCGGGGGGTCACGCCTTCAACAAATATTCGCGACATGATGTCATGTCACCGTAAAAAATAAAATTGATGGTTTGAATGGCCGTCATAGCACTAACCGATACACAGGGTTAGTGCCTGAATCCACTATCAAATTCCAAAGAAGCACTCAGGTTTTCAGGCGCCCCAGCTCAGCATCCAGCACCTCGACCTGCTCATCCAGGGCCTCACCGCTGCCTCGAACCCGCTGGGCGAGAAGCCGCAGGTCACTGGCCGCATCCCCGATTTTTGTCAGGTTCCGGTTGATCTCTTCACTGACAGAACTCTGTTCCTCAGCCGCCGTTGCCACCTGAGTCACGTGCTCCACGATGGTTCCGATACGCTCGACCACCGCCGCCAGGGAATGGTCCGCCTCACGGGTACCATCCACCGCCGTTGTTGCACGGTCCACACCGGAACGAATCACCGACACCGCACCGTGTACGTCGCTCTGCAGACCTTCAATCATCTCACTGATTTCGTCCGTGGATTCGCGGGTACGGGACGCCAGGGTACGCACCTCATCGGCCACCACCGCGAAGCCACGCCCTTGCTCACCTGCCCGGGCGGCCTCTATCGCGGCATTCAGGGCCAACAGATTGGTCTGCTCGGCAACGCCACGAATCACGTCCAGAATCCGGTTAATGTCATCGCTGCGCGTTGCCACCTGTGTGATGGCGGTACTGGCCTCGTCCATATCCGCCGACAAAGCACTCACACCGTTGACTGCGGCGGTGAGCGTATCCTGAGTAAACCTGACGCCATCCTGCGCCTGCCGGGCGTTCTCTGCCGCTTCTCCGGCAAAACCTGCCACCTCACCAGCAGCCGCCGACATCTCGTTCATAGCAGTAACAACGCTGTCGATGTCCTGATGCTGGCGTTCGGTCTGCTCATCCGTCTCCCGCGCGATGTCGCCAACATCCGTTGCCTGCTGGCGAACCTTACCGTTCACATGTTTGAGATCGTTGATCATGTCCCTCAAGCGCGCAAGAAACGCATTGAACCCACCCGCCAGCTCAATCAGTTCCGCATGGGTATCGATGGACAGCTCACTGGTGAGATCCCCTTCAGCACTGGCGAGATTCTTCATACGGTCGCGGATTTCGTTCAGGGGCCGGGTCACCGAGCGAACGAGCACCACCAGGATCAGAATGGCAATAACAGACACCACGACGCCTACCATGGTCTGACGCGCTGCCGTGGCACCGACTTCATCAGACAACAGGGCGGTAATCTCAGATACCTCGGCCAAGGCGATATCCCGGGGCAACTCAATCAGCAGCGACCATTTCGTGTCCGGCAAATCAATCTCCACCGGATAAGACACGGCAAGGGTCTCGCCATCATCGTAGCTCTGTTTGCCCTGGTGCAGGTCCACAAATTCGCTTGCCAGCCTCGGCAAAGCTTCGCTCAATGGGCGCCCCAGGTGATTATCGTAATGGCTGGATGCGGCAATCAGCCCCTTATCACTCAACAACGTGACCCGGGATTTACCATCGTACAGCTCGTTGCTGACGTTCCGGATGGTTTGCTGGAGTGTCGAGAGGTTGATATCAACACCCACCACCCCTGCAAACTTGCCACCATCGAGAATGGGAACCACCAGGCTGGTCATCAACTCGGAATAGCCTTCGGCGATCTCGTATTCGTAGGGCTCCATGATGCATGGCTGTTTACTGTCCCGTGAGCACAGGTACCATTCCGCTTCTCGAATACCGAACTCATTGCGGTTATCCAGGTATTTGGTGGCCGGGTCTTCAGTGCGACTGAAAACGACCTTACCTTCAGGCGAGCGATAGAAATAGATCTCCAGTGTGCCCTCATCGCTGCTGTGGTCTTCCACGCCGCCGGTGAAGTACCGGTCCTGCCCGTCGTAGGCGTCCGGTTCAAACTGCGCGTACACCGAGCTGAGGCTCTTTTGTTCCTCCAGCACCCTGCCAATGGTCTCCTGCAACGCAATTCGGCTGATCCTGCCGGAGCTGTCAGCCTGGATGTTGCGGATAATCACATTGC
>JAKLLS010000249.1 GCA_022014155.1 Marinobacter sp.
TCGCGGATCAGCTTAAGCGTGGCGAAACGCTGGGTGCGGATGTCTCGATGCTGAAAATCTGGGTAACTGAGTGCTTCCAGCGGATTACCGAGCTGATGATCGAGGCTGCCGGCCCGGATGGCGCCACAATAAGTCCGCTTCAGGTCGGCAACGTCAGCGTGGACATTCTGGCGAACTTCTACAAGGCCCGACCGACAACGATCTACGGCGGGTCGAACGAGATCCAGCGCAACATTCTTTCCAAGGCCGTCCTTGGGCTGCCAGGCTGAACTCAAACTAACATTCAACGAAGGAACAGAACTATGTCGGACCGTTATGCACAATACAACAAGCTGAAATTTGACTATCCGGCGGATCGCGTCCTGCGCATTACCTTTGACCGGCCCGAGTCTTTTAATTCAGTCGATGCGGAAACCCATACCCAGATCACGGATATGTGGATCGATATCGACCGCGACCCCGACATCAATGCGGTGATCGTGACCGGCGCGGGCAAGGCCTTTTCGGCGGGCGGCGACTTCAGCCTGATCGAGAACATGATCGGGAATTCCCAGGAGATCATGAAAACCTGGAAAGAGGCCAGGGGCCTCGTCTATAACATTATCAACTGCAACAAGCCCATCATTTCCGCCATCAACGGCCCGGCCGCGGGTGCGGGTCTTGTCGTTGGCCTCCTGGCGGACATCTCCATCGCCGGCAAAAAGGCAAAGATCGTCGATGGCCACCCGCGCCTGGGCGTTGCAGCCGGTGATGTGGCGGCCATCATCTGGCCACTGCTGACCTCGATGGCCAAGGCGAAATACTATCTGATGACCTGCAAGCCGGTTTCCGGTGAAGAGGCGGAGCGCATCGGCCTGGTGTCGTTGTGCGTCGAGGATGACGAATTGCAGAAAATCGCGCTGGATACGGCGGTTGAGCTGGCTAACGGCTCGCAAAGCGCTATTCGCTGGACCAAGTATTCTCTCAACAACTGGCTGCGTCAGGCCGGACCGATCTTCGATGCCTCGACCGCACTGGAAATGCTCGGCTTCATGAGCGAAGACGTCAAGGAAGGGGTGCTGTCGCATCGTGAGAAGCGTGCACCGAACTTCCGCAAAGACTGCCCGCTTTAATAAAAGAATGGTCAAGGAGGCATGGTCATGGCTGAAAACATCTACCTGGATATAGCGAAAGCCTATTCTGCGGCGGCCGAGAAAGCTCCAGGACTGAAGTCGCGATTTGCGGCTGCCGGATTTGATCCGGCAGCCGTGGCATCACTGGCGGATCTGTCGCGCCTGCCGGTGATGAAAAAGGAAGAGCTTTTGAGGATTCAGCGCGATGATCCGCCATTTGGCGGGTTTCTCGCCGCCGATCTGAAGGATGTCGGGCGCATCTACGTCTCCCCCGGACCGATTTTCGAACCCGCTCTGCCTGGTGCGGGGGGGCATGGTCTGGATATGTTGTTCAAGTCGGCGGGTGTCGGGGCTGGGGATATCATTCTGAACACTTGGATGTATCACCTCGTACCGGCCGGTCTCCTTTTTGACGAAGCGGCACAGGCAGCCGGAGCGACAGTGATTCCCGGAGGCGTCGGCAATACCGAGCTTCAGGCGCAGGTCATCGTTGAAACCGGCGTGACTGCGATCTGTGCGTCAACCGCGTTCTTCCTGACGCTGGCGGAGAAGGTGATCGAAAACTATGGCCGTGAAGCGTGGAAGGTGAAGACGGCATTTCTAGGTGGCGAGATGGGCGACTGGATGGCCAAGCGTCGCCGAATCGAAGCCGATTACGGCGTATCGACCTGGGCCGCCTATGCCACGGCCGATCTGGGCATGGTGGCCTATGAGGATGGCGGCGAAGGCTATGTGGTTCATCCCGACAGGGTGGTGCAGATCTGCGACCCGGTCAGCGGTGAGCAGGTGGCGCATCAAGAGCCGGGCGAGGTTGTCGTGACCGCGCGCGATGCGACTTGGTCCATGATCAGGTTCGGCACAGGCGACAGCGCATTCGCACTGGAAAACAACGCGGATGGAAGCGTTCGCCGACTCTCGACGCTGCAAGGCCGGGTTGGCGCGGCGGTGAAGGTGCGCGAGATATTCATCTATCCCCGCGTCATTGAGGAAGTCGTCATTGCCACGCCGGGTGTCAAGACCGCGCAGGCCGTAGTGACGCGTGAAAATGATCGCGACATTATCCGCCTTTTTCTCGTGCTGGAGAATGGCGCCGATGCGGCCACTGCGGAGGCTGCCGCCGCCGAGGCCTTCAAGCGACATTCGAGAATTCGCACTGATGCGGTGAATGTGATCGAGGATCTGCCGGAGGAGGCAGATCTGATCGTGAACAAGAAGGATGGCTAAGTCCTGGCCCTTATTCACGTCGATCAACACCAATAATCATCCGGCGGCAGGAGCCCCGGTTGACGTAGGGTTCTGAACCCTCCAAAGAAATTCGAGGATAGGGCTCAGGGTGAGGTGTCTCTCTTGCCTAGAATCTAAGGAACTAGCCGTTGATGGGGAGCCAGAGCCTAGCCAGAGCACATCAACAGGGCAAGCTGGCTGCCGCCGCGATCCATAACGTAAATGCTCTCGCTCCGATCGTCGGATGGATTGCGCAGCACTAGCCTATAACTGCTGTTCTCAATGGCGTGATCTGGAAAGCGGGTACTCTGGTTTCCAGGAATTGGGCAACAATGTGGACTTTGA
>JAKLLS010000107.1 GCA_022014155.1 Marinobacter sp.
GGGGTCAGACACGGACTTGGGGCCACATGGAATGTGGTCCTGTTCCGTGCACTTACTACCTTCCAGTTTTTCATCTCTCGCGGCAATCACTCTACCACAGCGAACTTCCGGCTGACTGCGTTCTGACACCTAACCATAACGAAAATTTTCAGACTCAGGAGTTCGAATCCATGAAACGCACACCCATGATTGCCACACTGGTTCTTTTGTTCAGCCTGATCACAGGCTTTGCCCACGCCGAGCCCGCTGCAATCAACATCAACACCGCCGACATCGAAACACTGGCCAGCCTCAACGGCATTGGTCAAAGCAAGGCAGAAGCCATCGTCGCTTACCGTGAAGCCAACGGCCCTTTCCAGGCACCGCAGGATCTGGCCAACGTCAAAGGCATTGGTGAGCGCACGGTTGAGAAGAACGCAGACAGTCTCACCGTCGAGTAACGCTGTCCTGGCGGATCCATCCGGGTTCCGCCCCTCCCCTCTGGTGTCGCCGCCAACTCACTGATAACCTCTCGCCCTGCTGACAATGGGGTGCAACGGAGGTTGTGGTGGAGAGTCTGGTTAAGAGCGCGGTGGGTACCCGATGATTCATGGTGCAATACTGATCGCCCTGGCGGCCCTGTTATGGGCGACGACCGGCATTGTGGCGAAATTCCTGTTTACCGGAACAGAGCTGCAGGCCATCACTCTGGGCTTCCTGCGCCTGGTGGTCGCGCTACCCTTCTTCTATGTTCTGATGCGCCGTGAACAACGGGATCTGGCGGGCACTGCATCGGCTATTTCCCTCCGGGACCTGACCCTGAAGGCCCTGATTCCCCTGGCGGCGCTGGGTTTATTCCAGGCGTTCTATCAGGGCAGTTACCTGCTGGCCGTTGATCTGACCGGGGCCGGCATCGCCACGTTGATTGCTCTCTGCCTGCCGCCCGTGCTGGTGGCCATCATGGCGGCGCCGCTGCTGGGCGAGCGGCCGGGGCTGGTGACGGTGCTGGCACTGATCGCCGCCATCATGGGGACCGGTATGCTGGTGATCAGTGATATGGACACCACGGGCCAACTGCGCCTGGCCGGTATCCTGATGGCCCTGCTCGCTGCGGTGGTGTATACGGGATTTACCCTGACCAGCCGCTACAATTCCGCTGGCACGCCGGTGTTCACCACGGCCTTTATCTGTTTCCTGACCGCCGCGCTGATCATGCTGCCCGTGGTAGCGCTAACTGGCGGTTTTAACGGGCTGACTACTCTGGAGCCCAGGCACTGGCTGATGGTGGCCTACATCGGCGTGGTGCCAACCTGCATCGGCTACGTCTGTTTCTTTACCGGCATGAAAACCACACCAGCGACCCTGTCCAGCATCATCGTGACTCTGGAGCCGCTATTTGTAGCGCTGTTGGCTTGGTTGATTCTGGGGGAGGTGTTGGGAGTGATCGGCATCGCGGGGGCACTGATCCTCACCACGGCGGTGATCGTGGCGTCGAGGAGCAGCGCCGGGAAAGCTCCCGGCGCTGCCAGTGCAGACTGATCAGCTTTCCTTGCGTTGTTTCTCCAGCATGTTCGGCTGCAGGATTTCGATCCAGTAGCCGTCCGGGTCCTTGATAAAGGCCAGGCCTTTCATCTTGCCGTCGTCCGGCTTCTTCACGAAATCGACACCCAATGATTCAAAGCGATCGCAGGCGGCGTAGACGTCCGGCACTGCGATGCCAATGTGACCAAAGCCCTGAGGCTCGTCGTTGCCGTTGTGGTAGCCAAAGTCCTGATCGTCTTCGGTGCCCCAGTTATGGGTCAACTCGAGCATGGCTTCGCGGCCGAAGGTAAAGGTGGTTCTGTGGGCGTCGTCGGTGGGCACGGTGTTGGCCTGGCGGTCGTCCAGGTAGGCCAGGAAATACAGGGTAAATTTCATCTCCGGGAAATCGAGTTTTCTGACGAGGCGCATGCCCATTACCCGGGTATAGAAGTCCATGGAGCGCTGGGGGTCTTTGATGCGCAGCATGGTCTGGTTGAAGACATAGCCTTCGGTTTCGGGCACGGGTGCTTCGTGCAGACCTGGGGCTTGTTCGAAGTGCTTGGGCATGGGGTGCTCCCTTTTATGCATTCAGGATTCAAATATTAAACAGGTCGCCCTAAGGCGGTGACTGAACCCGATGATAAAGTGTTCGGTGCAGGCTTCCAATCACGGATCGGCACTACCCAGCAGGATGACCGCCGGCGACTGTTCGAGGACTAAGCTATCCTCTGTTGATAGTCGACGACGTTTTCAGCCTCCTGCATTCTGGACCCTTGCCATGAAAATCGCCCGCCGGACCAAGAGGTCCCCGTCTGCAACCGATTTCGGTCACCTGCAAGGTGTCTGGCGATCCCTGGGCTATGGCAAGGTGCTGCTGATCGAGGAAGACCAATACACTTTTTTCGAGGAAACCGCGATCAGTTGCCTGCCGCTGTTCTCCGGCTCGCTCGACGAGTTGAGCGAGCGCTACGATACCCTGACGGTATCACCCGGCGGACAGGCCTTCAGCGCCCACCGGGCAACGGGGGTAACCCGCATCGGTTTCCGCCGCCTCAAGACTCTGCCGGCAACCGTCGCCGATACCCGCGGCCGGAAACCGCAAGATCCGGAGTACAATTTCGAAGTATTCTGGCACACCTTTGCGGAGCAATACGCTCTGTTCGACCTCAAGGGCGTGGACTGGCATCAGGCGTATCGGGATTTCCGCCCCAGGATCACACCGGACTGTCACCCCGAGGTACTTTACGCCACCCTGGCGGCCATGCTTCACCTGTTGCGGGACGGCCACGTTCACCTGCACTCGCCCTGGGGCCAGTACAACTCCGGCCCCCTGCCCGCTATCTTCAAGCGCCTGGACGATGAACTGGAGGCGGCCGACACCACCGAGGATATCGCCAGCTACCTGGGCGGGCTGCGTGCGTGGCTCCGTGAGGTGATTCACGACGACTACCTGGGTGGCCGCGTCCACCAGGGCGGTAATCACCTGGTTGAGTGGGGCCGCCTGAGCGACGACACCGGTTACCTCAACATCCAGGCCATGGCGGGCCAAAGCGGCAGGATCGGTCATCCGGCGGACGACCTGGCCGCCATCCACGCCCTGATGCAACAGGTGATGGCAGAGGTGGGCCTCCTGCCCAATCTGGTGGTGGATGTACGGGGTAACGGTGGTGGCTACGACGGCGTGGCGCTGTGCTTCGCCTCCTACCTGATGGACCGGAAACGCCTGGCCTTCACCAAGTTCGCCCGGCAGGGCGACAGTTACACCGGCCGACAGGCGATCCATGTCGCGCCCGCCACCGCCGGGACCTATCGTGGGAACCTGTTCGTGCTGACCAGCGAGCTCACCGCCAGCGCCGCTGAAATATTCGTGCTTGCGTTACTGCAACATCCCCGCGTGACGCTGATAGGCGAGCCCACCCTGGGCATCCTTTCAGACACCCTGGAACGCCACCTGCCCAACGGCTGGGAACTGACCCTGTCGAACGAGATCTACCGGGCGTCTGATGGAGAGATCTACGAAGATACGGGCATCCCGCCGCACATTCGCCTGAGGTTCCTGGGGCGCCGTGGCCGGGAAGCCGGCCGGGACCCGATGTTGGACCAAGTGCTGAGGCAGGATCGCCATGGCGGCGTAGCCGGCCGGGAGTTGTGAGGCTGTGATAAACTCGGCTTTTACGTCCCGTTCAGAGAGCCCTTATGGATTTTCAGGTTCCCAACACCCTTGCCGAGCAAATAGCCAACTATCTCGCCGAACGCATCATGACCGGCCAGATACGGCCCGGGGAGCGAATTCATGAAGCCACCACCGCCACGGAACTGAAGGTTAGCCGTGCCTCGGTCAAGGAGGCGCTGTATACCCTTGAGCGCTGGCACCTGGTGGACATCACGCCACGCAAGGGGGCGGCGGCGAGCCGTCTGGATGCGGAGCATGCGTCTGAGTTGTATGACGTCTACATGCACCTGTTATTGATGTTGGCAGACAGGCTCTGTGACCGTTGGCAGGAAGAGGACAAACCGCGGATGCTGGATGTCGTCGGGAAGGTCATTGAGCAGATGAAAAAGCCATCGGCCGACATTACGGCGGTGGTGGAAGCCAGCTTCGAAGTGATGGAAGTCTGCTGTGAGGTGGTTGGGAACCCCTACCTCACTGAAGCGCTTTCGAACTTCAAGCCTGCGGTCAGCCGCGCCTACTATCTGAGCGCGGAACGGTACCGTCAGGGGTTAGCGCAGACCAGTCAGTTCTTTACCCAATTGCCGCAGGCGGTTCTGGCACGGGACGCTGACAAGGCCCGGGCTCTGATACAGGACTTTGCCGAGCACCAGAAAGCCCTGATCCAGCAAGCTCTGGCTTCATAGGCCCGGACAGGCTGGTGCAATGACCGATGAAACCGACGTCGACTATTCGAAGCGTGCCTCCTGGCGGAGACTGACCGCTTTCAGCCTGACGTTTATCGCACTGACGGCTATCGGCCTGTATGTCGTTTACGATCTGTTTGCCGAACGCAGCTTCAGTTTCGATTCCAATCTGTTGTCTCCGAAAATACTGGCTGCCGTCGCCGGACTATTGTTTGTCTATTTTCTGTCCGATGGCTTGCGGTTGTACTTTACCCTGAGGGCACTCGGGCATCGGATGCCAATGGGAACGATGTTCCGCCTGGTGTTCCTTAACCTGTTCTTTTCCAATATTACGCCCATGGCCACGGGGGGTGGATTTGCGCAGATCTGGTATCTCCACCATCATGGCGTGCCGGTGGGGCGGGCAACTGCAGCCACCACCATCCGGACGGTTCTGGCGGTCTTTTTCATATTCTCCCTGACACCGGTTTTCCTGATCACTCTGGATGCCCTTGATAGCGGCACCTTTATCGGTGATGTAAGTATGGCGCTGGCCATTTTTGTGCTCATCTACCTGAGCTTTTTCACCGTTCTTTTGATCCGTACCCATTGGCTGATCCGGCCGCTCAGTCATTTTCTGGAAAAACTCCATCATTTCCACCTGCTCGGTGATGCCCGGCACCGACGCTGGCAGTTCAAGGCAAGACGGGAAATGCTGAGGTTCTCATACAGCTTTCGTGACTACCTCGGCGGCCGCCCCCTCTTCATCAGTCTGTCGATTCTGTTCACTGCCATTTTCCTCCTCAGCCTGTTCAGCTTCCCCGCACTGCTGATTCATGGGCTGGGCTACGACGTGGACTACCTGATTTCCCTGGGACTGCTGGTGGTGACCACGTTTATCATGTATTTCGCGCCAACCCCGGGTGCATCCGGCATTTCCGAGGGTGTCTTTGGCAGCTTCTTCCGGGATATCCTGTCAGGCAACCACCTGATTCTGGTGATCGTGAGCTGGCGCCTGCTGACCATTTATCTGGGCATGCTGATCGGCCTGGTAGTACTCCAGAGGGAACTTATCAAGAACCGCAGGAAATCAGGATGATTTTCCGAAACCCATTGAAATGGCTGTTTTACCTGTGCCTGGCGATCGTGCTCCTGCTGGTCGGCTATAAAGCCTACCTGAACCTGTTCCTGGAAGACTTCGACGGTATACATACCCAACAGGTGGAACGGATTCAGCAGAAAATCCAGCAGGACGCCCCTTTCAGCTTCGCCGTGGTTGGCAATATCAATAACTCCGTGGGCATCTTCGAGGACCGGATCATTCCGGAACTCAACCGCTCGGGCATCGATTTCCTGGTGTCTGCTGGCAATGCCGTCAGCGGTGGCGGCGAGGACAAGTATCGTGCGCTTTATGGCTCCCTCAGCCACCTTGCTATCCCCTACCTGCTCACCTTTGGCGCTCATGAGTACGAGGAGTTTGGCAGTTTCCGGTTCTACGACCACTTCGGACCGCACTTCTACAGTGTCCGGGCAGGCAACAGCCGGCTGATTTTTCTGGACAGCACCGGGAAAACCTCCTGGCAATGGCAAATGCGCTGGCTGGATGACCTGCTAAGCCAGGACACCTCCGCTGCCAGGATCCTGTTCATCGGTCACCCGCCGGTAGAACCCGAAGTCGATGCGCCGTTTGACCAGCAGACCGACTACCTGGCCCCGGAAGCATTTCGGGAAGCGCTGCTGCGTACCGTGGAACAACACAACATAGATCTGGTGTTCTCCGCCAACGTTTCCCTGTATTCGGACCGTCAGGTGGGAGACGCCCGGTTTATCACCACCGGTGGCGCCGGTGGACTGGTTCTGAATAACGAAACCAGTTTCTACCATTTCGTGCGGGTAGACGTGAGCCCGAACGGTGAAGTCAGCCACACCCTCCAGCGCCTTGAGGTTGGCCAGCACCCCATCCTGGAGCGCCTGGAAGGGCTCTGGTTTTTTATCTACTCCCTGCTCTACACCGGCTATGTCAACTTCATCCTTATCGTCACGGTTTTTGCGGCCATTGCCATCAAGCTCTACGCTGCCATCTTTGTCGGCAAGGACTACTACCCGGATTACGATCTGGACCCGACGCCCTGGCAGGAAAAATCGCTGAAAGTGGCGATGTTTACCAACAACTACCTGCCATTTATTGGTGGCGTTCCGCTCTCTATCGAGCGACTGCGCCGCGGCCTGGAGCACCTGGGCGACAAGTTGTTGGTCATCGCACCCAGCTACAAGGATCAGCCCGAGGCGGAAGAACAGGTACTGCGGGTGCCCTCATTGCTCGCCATGGGGCAGAAACGGGAATTCCGGCTGGCGAATATTTTCCTCGCCCGCATTCGCAAGCGGGTGCGGGCTTTCCGTCCGGATATTATCCACCTGCACCACCCGTTCTGGCTGGGATCCCTGGGGCTCTTCATGGCGCGGCGGCTAAGGGTGCCCGCCATCTATACCTACCATACGCGGCTGGAACATTACGCCCACTTCGTGCCCCTACCCGGCATGCTGTTCCGCAATCTGATTTCCCATGCACTGATCAAGCATTTTGCCAACAAGTGCGATGGTGTCATCGTGCCTACCTACTCCACGGAAGAGTACCTGCGGATGATCGGGGTAATGACTCCAACCTTTGTACAGCCAACCGGCATCGAGTATCAGCGATTCCAGCAGGTAAGCCAGGACGACATCGACCAGTTGCGCCAATCGCTGAATCTGAAAGAAGAAAAAGTCTTGATCAGCGTGTCCCGACTCTCCAACGAGAAAAACATCGATTTCATGATAGAGGCGATTGACTCATTGCGGCAGCAGACGAACGTGCCTTTCCGTTTCCTGATGATCGGGGATGGCCATCAACGGGACCGTCTGCAGGCGAAGATCCGGGATCTCGGCCTGGAACAACACGTCACTCTGGTGGGCTCTGTACCACCGGAAGACATGGCGACCTGGTATCGGCTCGGCGATGCGTTTCTGTTCGCCTCCAAATCCGAGACTCAGGGTATGGTGATCCTGGAAGCCATGGCCGCCGGCCTGCCCGTTGTCGCGGTACGTTCCAGTGGCATCGAAGACGTGGTCCGCGATGGATTCAACGGCTTCAAGACCCCGGAGAGACAGGATCAATGGTGCGCACAGGTAACGCGCCTGCTTGAGGACGATGAGCTGAGACAGACGTTGGCGGAACAGGCACTTGCCTTTGCCAGCGACTTCTCCGTGGAGCAGTTTGCCCGTGATGTCCACGACATCTACGCAACCACCCTGGCGCTGACGGCCAAGAAACGGCGCCGTTCACCTATTGTCTCCGGTGGTGAGTAGAAATACGTTTCCACTGCGCCCTCTGATCGATTTACACTGCAATCACGTATTTCCTGTGAACATTCACCACCGGGAGGCAACACGTGAGCGGCATACCAGTTGGGATCAGCACCTGTCTGCTGGGCAAAGAGGTTCGCCATGATGGCGGGCACAAGCATTCCCGTTATTGCACCCAGGTGCTCTCGAAGCATTTTGAGTTCCGTTCCATCTGCCCGGAGCTGGAGGCTGGCCTGGGCGTGCCACGCCCCGCCATTCACCTGCGGGAATACCCGGCGGGCCTGCGCCTGATTGAAACCAAAGGCACGGCGGACCACACCGATGCCATGCAGTCCTTCATTGACGAGGTGATGCCCTCACTGGCCAACCTTCGTGGTTACATCCTGATGGCGAAGTCCCCCAGCTGCGGTATGGAGCGTATCAAGATCCATAACGAGGAAGGCCGGCTCGTGCATCGCGATGGTCGCGGTATGTTTGCTGAGGCACTGATCAAAGCCTTTCCACTGATGCCCGTCGAAGAAGAAGGCCGGCTGAACGATGACATGCTGCGGGAGAACTTCATTGAGCGGGTGTTTGCCTACGATGACTGGATGCAGAACGTGGTGGGCGACAAACTCTCACCGCAGGCGCTGATCGAGTTCCACACCCGCCACAAGTTCCAGCTGCTGGCGCATTCGGAACGCATTTACCGCCAGCTTGGTCCGATGCTGGGCGACCTGAAGTCCGAACCGTTGCCGGAACTGGCCGATCGCTATATCCACCGCTTCATGGAAGCCATGAGCCAGAAAGTCAGCCGCGGCTCCCATGTCAATGCCATGCAACACCTGATGGGTTACCTGCGGGATTCCATGGCCGACGAAGACCGTAAGGTGCTGATGGAGCAGATTGAAGCCTACCACCGTGGGGAGATTCCACTGGTGGTGCCGATGACGCTGCTACGGATGGCGCAACGACGGGAACCGGTGGATTACCTCCACACCCAGCAATATTTGACGCCTTACCCGGATGAGCTGGGGTTACGCAACAAGGTATAGATGCCAACAAAAAACGGGCCCCGCGAGGCCCGTTTTTAATTCCCGGCTTTCAGAAACCGTACAACAGAGACAGGGACGTCTCAGTATCAATGTCGTCAGAATCAGCCGGGGCATCGGACACGTGTTTGACCCGGTAAGCCACTTTGAGGGACAAGTTGCCCACAACACTGGCCTGCAACGACGTCTCCGACTCGGTGATGACGTTGTTCTCGTCCAGACCGATTTCCGAGCTCAGCGTCTGACGAAACAGGGAGGTCTCGGACAGGGAAAAATCAAACTGCGCCGCCAGACGGGCAATCGCCTCCTCTTCTTCCCGGTTACCGTCTTCGTCCGGCTCTTCCAGTTTGTTGAACCGGTAACCGAGACCGGCGGACAGGTCGAGAAACGAGCGCTCCCCCCAGTTCAAAATGCGATGACCGTAACCGGTAGTCGCGGATGACTCGAAGTCATAACCCGAGAAACGATCGTCCTCATAGCCACCACGCAGGAACCAGTACCGGTTTTCATCAAACTTGTAATTGGTTTCCAGCTCTGCCCGGTAACGTTCGGTGGTGGTCTCGCCTTCGGCCTCGGAATAGGCCGAACGGAAGTCACCGATGTTTCGCCATTCGGTTACCTCGTGCACCAGACCCAGGCGGCCATTGGTGTTGGTTTCCTCGGTGTTACCCGTTGTCTTGAGCACACCCAGCTCCGCCTCACCGGTCCAGTCTTTGGACTCCGCCATTGCCAGGGGCGATATCAAAATCGCGGTAATGGCCGTTGCCTGTTTCAATCCCATGAAATCTCCTTGTTACGCTTACGCGGATTTTCCGGCCTGCTCCCCCGCCAGACTCATGCGGGCCTGACGTTCGCGCTCCGCTTTCTTGCGGGCCTTGCGCTCGGCAATGATACGGGCCGCCTCGCCGCCCACATGGGCTTCGCCACGTTCTTCCGCCAGACGCATCTGCCGCTCGCGCTCTGCAAACCGTGCTTTCTGTTCTTCCGTCAGTGACTCAATGCACCGATGGCAGCTCACACCCTGTTCATACTCGGGACGCTGCTTGTCTTCTTCGGTAATCGGACGCCGGCAAGCGTGGCACTGGTCATACTCGCCGCGCTCAAGCTTGTGGTTGACGGTGACACGATCATCGAAGACAAAACACTCGCCCTGCCAGAGGCTTCGCTCCTCAGGGACTTCTTCCAGATACTTCAGGATGCCACCCTGCAGGTGGTAGACCTCTTCAAAGCCCTGCTCTTTCAGAAATGCCGTGGATTTCTCGCAGCGGATTCCACCGGTGCAGAACATGGCGACCTTCTTGTGTCTGGAGGGGTCCAGATTTTGCTGCACATACTCGGGGAATTCACGGAAGGTTTCAGTGGCCGGATTGACGGCATTTTTGAACGTTCCGATCTCCACCTCGTACTGGTTGCGGGTGTCCACCAGAACTACGTCCGGATCGGAAATCAGATCATTCCAGTCTTTCGGCTGCACGTAGGTGCCGACGATGCGCTTTGGGTCGATGCCATCAACACCCATGGTGACGATCTCTTTCTTGAGCTTCACCTTGGTACGCTTGAACGGCTGGATATCCACGAAGGATTCCTTGTAATCAATGCCGTCAAAACGCTCGTCGCTGCCAAGCCATCCCTTGATGGCATCAATGCCTTCGCGGCTGCCGGCGATGGTGCCGTTGATGCCTTCCCGGGCCAGCAACAGGGTGCCGTGTACGTCTTTCTCCAGCATCAGATCCAGCAACGGCTGGCGAAGGGTCTTGTAATCATTCAGCACTGCGAACTTGTATAGCGCGCAGACAACTACGGTATTGCTCATGGTTTTCTCCTGCGGGCCGGATCGTAAATCCGGAGCATGTATTTGCGTCAGCCTCCCGCAAAACCAGGATTGCGGGAGGGCGCAGATTTTAACCAACTGAGCGGTCTGATCAAGTTAATCCTGGTTACTGTCCGCCAGCTCACGCTCCACCACAGCGGATAACTGCCCCCAGCCAGGCCGGGTCAGGCGGACGTTGTCGACCAGTACCGTCGGAGTGCTGGTCACCTTCAGTTGCATGGCTACTTTCCGGCTCTGCTCAATAGCTTCCCGGTGCAGCTCTGTGTCCATACAGCGTCGGAAGCGGCGTTCTTCCAGCCCCAGTTCGTTGGCGTAACGGGTAAAGGTCGCCACCGGATCGCCCGACCCACTCCACTCACTCTGCTTGTCAAACAAATGGTCGTGCATGGGCCAGTAGGCGCTCTGGTCACCGGCACACCGCGCCGCCTGGGCCGCCGGCATGGCATTCTGGTGTTGCTGCAGGGGCAGATCGAAGTAGACAAACCGCACCTGCCCGGCCTCCACGTACGCTTCTTTCAACTGCTGGCTGGCTTCGGAAAACCGACCGCAGGCCGGGCACTGGTAGTCCGCAAATTCACGAACCACCACCGGGGCGTCAGCATCACCCACTGAAACGCCATAACGATCCAGTTCCGCGGGGAACGCATCGGCGTTCGGAGCAGCCACCGGCAACTCACTGGACGTCGGGTCCGGTGTGGCGGTGAGGAAGAACAGGCCGATAATGGCGAGCACAACAACCAGGATCGAAGCACCGACAACCAGTGGTTTGCGGTTATTGCCTTTCCTGGGTGGAGGGGCACCGGTTTCCTTGCGTCGTTTGGCTTCACCCATAAGAACTCCTTTTTATTCGTTGATGTGTTATTGATTATCAAAGCCTGTGTTCAGGGATTGGTGAGCACGCTAAGATCCTTTATATCCTACAAAAGTTCCAACAAAAATTAAGGAATACTCATAGCATTGCCCGAATCTCTCAGGAATACATTATCCCTGCCCCTTGTTGCCGCACCCATGTTTCTGATCTCCGGCCCGGAACTGGCGTTGGCCTGTTGCAAGCAAGGCATTGTCGGAAGCTTTCCCGCACTGAACCAGTGCACCAGTGAAGGATGCGAGGAATGGCTGAGCCAGGTAGTGGAAGCGGCGGGGTTCCCGATGGATAAACTGCACCAGGCCGGCGATATCAACTATGGAGAAAAGCTCAAACCCATCGATGACGAAGCGAAAGCCTGGAAAACCGTCTGGTCAGCTACCGGAGTTTTCGTCCTCCAGCTCGACCTCGTCAGCAACAAAGTTGTTGCTGCCTGAAGGTTGTTCAGCGTAATCCACTTCAATCA
>JAKLLS010000108.1 GCA_022014155.1 Marinobacter sp.
CCGCCAGGGCCTGCTCGCTGGTTTCCGTGGCCTGATTGGTCGTCAGGGTGCGCTTCTCCTGGTGTGACATCATGTCTTCCAGGGCTTTGGCGATCAGCCGGGCGGCCTGGGTTTTCCGCTGCCTGCGCTGATCTGCGAGAAAACCGGTGGCCTGCTCCAGGGGTAATTCCCAGGCAGGCTCCAGTTGGCCGAAAGCCCGCAACAGGCTGAGATGTTGATCAAAATGCGCGCGAACAGCGTCAAACTTGCGGACAACCTGAAAGAACTGACCAAGCGCAGCCTGCCAGGCATTGCTGTAGTCGTCGGGACCAATGCTGTTGATCAATGCCAGGCTGGGGCGACCGGTCCAGCGGAGGATGGTCATTTCCGCTTCGTGTTCCGCACTGTATGGCACCGACCCGTCGACCACGTAGATGATGCCAGCCCCCTCGACCAGCGGGGTCAGCAGTTCGCACTCGTCAGTAAAGCGGGGGTCGTCGCGGTGTTGGGTCACGAAAGCGGCAACGGTTTCGGCCCGATCCGAGGCGGATACGCTGTGGGCGTCCAGCCATTCCAGAACCCGCCTTGGGCGCTGGAACCCCGGGGTATCCACCAGTGTGTAGAGGGTTCTGCCGTCCACGGTTAACGGATAGGACTGGCGCTGCCGGGTAGTGCCGGGCTCCAGGGCAATGGCGATGGCGTCGTTCTGGGACAGGGTCGCCACAACACTGGATTTGCCTTTGTTGGGGTGACCCACCACCGCAAAAACCGGGGCGTTGTCCATGGCTACGACTCCCCCTGATGATACGGATTCTGAGGAAACAAGGGCGGAAGGCTGACGCAGGCGAAGTCGGTTCCCAATCGCTCGGTAAATCGCAGCCATTGTTGTACCTGGTGCGCGGGCGGCTGTTCCTGCCCGGAGGTGGTCAATGGCACCACCGCCACGTGGCTGGTGGGGGGCCATTGTTCGCGGGCGTGCTGGAGAAAGTCCTGCAGTTCACCGGTGGGTGGCTCCCAGCCGCGGGTCACCACAACGACAGCAGGCCGGGTGATGCGCGCAAGGTGATCGGCGGCTTTCTCCAGAGTAAGCGTGTCGTCCTGGAGCGAGGCCCGGCCACCGGCACGGAGCACCAGGGTGTCGGGGCCGTTCAGCGCATCCGGCAGCTCCGGCTCTCCGGCGCCGGCCCAGCAGATAACGGTGTCACTTTCCGGAAGCGGCTTCAGTTGACTGTTTGTTGAGGTGTCCGGCTGGTGCTGGGCGTCGTTATGAGCGTTGCCGGTTTCCAGTGCCGGCGTTTCCATCCGGTACTGCAATGCGGTCAGGCCCGGGTGACGGTTAAGTAGCCGTCTGGCCCTTAATTGCAGGTGCCCATTGGCGATGACCGCCAGTACCAGTCGTGGCAGCAGGACATAGAATGTCCACACCATGGTTACGAACGGCCACCAGTCACCCAGCCGTGCCGGATTGAGGGTGAGGTTGCCGGTCTGGGCCCGGAAGAAGCGGGTGGTTTCCACCAGACTGGCGTCGGGCACCGCACCAGGCCAGAGCCATTGCCAGGGGGCTGCAATGGTCTGTACCAGGCCGAGGAATCGGTGACTGTCAGTATTGAGCGTTGTGCTCCAGCCAAATGCCAGGTCCTGAACCACCACCATCACCAACAACGTCAGCAAACCGCAGGTACCGAATGCCAGGCCACCAACATGAGCGGCCCGGGCCATGAGTTGTGGTTGGAGTTTACCCAGCGCAGCAGGCGACTTCTGGTCGGCAAAACGGGTCAGTAGCGGGCGCCAGGGCTGCCATCCGGCAAAAGCCTGGAGCGTGGTAAAGCCTGCCAGCAGGCACTGGAGAAAAACAAAGGCGAGGATGACGGTAACGTTGATGCGCTGGCCGCCCTCATAGAACAACAGACCGAGCATGGTGAGGACCCCCAGCGCACAGCCAGCGAGGATAAATCCCGTCATGATGCGTCGCCAGGTTCCGAGGGCTGCATCGGCAACAGACTCCCCTCCCTGCCCGCTCAGACGTTCCAGGTGAGCCAGCCAGTGCCCTGGCGACGGAGTCACGCCGCGTTGTTGGCAATCCAGGGCGTATTTCCGGTCGCGTCGGTGCAGGAAAGCCGGAGGCTGCTCACGGTCTCGGCGTACTCTGTCGTCAAATTCCAGCAGCAGGCGGATGGCGGTGTCGGTCATTCAACATCCCGGTGGCAAGTTCGGTAGGGTATCCCTATGAATGTTAGGATATAGGGATTCCGGCCACCGATACCAGACATACCATGCCCCACCACTTGATGAATCTCCGCCACGTACCCGATGACGAGGCGGATGAAATCCGCGAATTGTTCGCATCCCATGACGTCCGCTACTACGAAACCCCGCCCAGTCGCTGGGGCATCAGTATGGGGGGCTTCTGGGTCCACGACGATGATGAGGCCGCCCGGGCCCGGACTTTGCTGGAAGAGTATCAGCAACAGCGCCGGGCGCGACAGCGGACGGAATACGAGCATGAGCTCGCGGCGGGCCGGGTCGGCGGGTTCTGGTTCCGGTTACGGCAAAAACCCGTCAGGACGCTGGCCGCCTGCCTGGCCATCCTTGTCATCGCTGCCCTGAGCCTGCTGCCTTTCGTCAGAATTGGTTAGGACCCACCGGCTGATGACGGAATGTGTCGACGCAGGAAGTCCGTCGCCCTATTCACCGCCGCTCCTGCGGTCAGGAAACTGGTCAGGTGGCCACGAAGGTGCATCCGGTAGAGTTCATTGTCCACGTTGTTTGCGTTCAGTGTCCGCTGCAGCCGTTGTGCCTGATCGAGAGGCACCAACATATCCATGCCGCCGTGGAACAGGAAAAACGGGGGGGCAGACGGGGTGACATGGGTCACCGGTGACGCCTGCCGGTAGATGTCGGGAATCTCCTGCTGTTCTCCTCCCAGGAACTGTCTGATCAATCTGCCGGATTCAAACGCTTCCAGATCAGCCGGTATGCCACCGGCGACGACGGCCGTGGGGCGACTCTGGTCACCGCCATAAGGGTCGTTCAGTGGGCTGTCGGAACTGGCGACCAGTGCCATCAGTGACACCAGGTGAGCGCCGGATGAGAAGCCGAAGGCACTGATGGCGGAGCGGTCCAGCCTGTATTCGCTGCTGTGCCGGTGAAGCCAGTGCATTGCCATCTGCACGTCGTGGAGTTGTGAGGGGAAGGTGTACTCCGGTGCAAATCGATAATCGACGTTCATCACCGCGAATCCCCGACTGGCCAGGTCCATGGCGATCCACGCCATATCATTGCGGGAGCGCCGTTCCCATCCGCCGCCGTGAACCAGTAATACGGTGGCACATTTGCCGTTGGTGTCGGGAAGGTAGAGGTCGGCGTAGAGAGTCTGCGGCCAATCCTCGGGGGTATAGGCAATATCGCTGAGCATGCGGAAATCGGTGTTGGGATGATCCGGCTTGGATGCCGGTGCACCGGAGTGAGTGGCACAGCCCCACAGACTGCTCATCATTAACAGCATGATGGTTACCCGATAGCGGAATGGGATGGACATTATGAGCTCCCGAAGGGGTGAGTCCAGATTGGGTTATCAAGATTTTACGGCCTACGACAGGGATCGGATGCAGCCTGATCTGTGGTTTCGCCATTATTGCCGATATCAATGGCATCTGTTTGGATTTCCGGACGGTGTCTGGATATCAGGACGCCGATGTTAACTACCTGTTTTCAGGCCTTCAGAGTGTAATTGGTGATCCGTGAGTGTCCGGAAATCCGGATAATGTCTGGGAATACTTTCTTGGTTTCAGTAAATACCCAACATTTTCAGAATGTTGGCGAGTTGGCACGGCATCCGCATAACAGCCAGTCAGGCCGGAGTGCCTGAGGTTCGGCCTGATCGTTAACAACAACAAACAAGGAACGAATCATGAGACGATTGCTGCTATGCACCCTGATCGGTGCAATCGGGGCTGCGCCCGCTACTGGCAATGAGAGCAAGCCGCCGTTCAACACGATACCCGAATTTATCTCCAGTGATATCCAACAGGCATGGTACGACGGCCTGACCGACGACCTGCTGACGGCTGGCCTTGGTGCCGACGGTCTGGCCAGCGCAACCCCGCCGACCTTTGATGATGCCCTTAACCCGACCCCCGCGGAACTGCGACGACTGGCGATCTACAACAACTATCGTGCGCTGGTGGACACCGCTCCAGGCGGCGGCTATGGCACGTTCTTTGGGCCCAGTGTCGGAGTTGACGGAAGCGGTATGATTGCCGGCGAGGAGTCCCTCGCGTTGATGAGGATACCTGGTCATGAAGTGCCTGTGACGGTGATGGCCCAGGTGCCGGACAGCTTCGATCCCCGCCGGCCCTGCATGGTGACCGCCCCTTCCTCCGGTTCCCGGGGTGTGTATGGTGCGATTGGTACCGCTGGCGAATGGGGCCTGAAAAAAGGTTGTGCCGTCGTTTATACCGACAAGGGCACCGGAACCGGAGCCCATAATCTGGCCACCAACAGCACCCAGCGTATCGACGGTACGCATACCGCCACTGACGATGAGACGGTGCTTTTCCGTGCCAGTCTGGATGATGCCGCACGGGCAGACTTCAACAGCCAGTGGCCGGACCGGTTCGCGTATAAGCACGCTCACTCTGGCGTGAACCCGGAAGCCGACTGGGGAACTCATGTGTTGCAGTCGATCGAGTTTGGCTTCTATGTGCTGAACGAGAAGTTCGGCCGCGAACTTGGTAACGGTGAGCGATTGATTACCATCAAGCCGAGGAACACCCTGGTGATTGCCTCCAGCGTTTCCAATGGTGGTGGTGCGTCGGTGCGGGCCGCTGAACAGGATGACCGGGGACTGATCGACGGTGTTGCGGTTTCCGAACCCAACATCAACCCACAGGTGGGTGCCTCGTTCACCATTCGTCAGGGCAATGGTCCGGTCATTTCCGGACACAGCCGTAGTCTGCTGG
Source organism: Marinobacter sp. (assembly GCA_022014155.1). GTDB lineage: Bacteria > Pseudomonadota > Gammaproteobacteria > Pseudomonadales > Oleiphilaceae > Marinobacter. Next base: position 4,941 of record JAKLLS010000108.1, read on the forward strand.
ATTACACCACGGCGCTGGCGGTGTATCAGGGCTGTGCCAACCAGGCACCGGCCATTCGGGATGTGGCACCGTTTAACTCGGTGTTTAATCCGCCGGCCATTGGTGAAAACATCTGCGATTCGCTGGCCAGCAAGGGCCTGGTATCCGGGATTACTACCGAGGAACGAGCCACCGATGCCTTGCGGATCCTGAACGAAGACTTTGGTATCCAGCCCGAGCAAAACCTGCTGGCGCCAGTGCATTTTGGCCTCTCTGTGGCACAGGGCATTTCGATGACTTATGCCAACGCCTATGGTCAGGCCAATGTTGAGGATCGGATTTGCAGCCTGAGTCTGGCGGCGACGGATGGAACCGGAGTGGTGGTTCCGTTGGCTCCGGCACAGGAAGCCGCCCTGTTCTCGGCCAGTAACGGCATTCCGCCGAGTGCCGGCGTGAATGTGGTGTATGACAACGCCCTGGGCCAGCCGACCCATCTGGCCATGAGCGCCTCGGCCAGTACCGGTCAACAGGACTATGGCCTGGATGCGCTGTTGTGCCTGCGCAGCCTGGTACAGGGTGAGGATGTCGCCACGGGCAATCCCCTGACGGGCGCCGATACCGCCCTGGCCGATGCCATTGATCAGGGTATTGAGGCGATCCGCGCCAGTGGAGACCTGCAGGGCAAGCCAGCCGTGTTTGTCACTGGGCGGGCCGATGCGATCCTGCCGATCAACCACACATCCCGGCCATACCTGGCACTGAATCAGATGGTTGAAGGTGATAGCTCCGGCCTGCGTTATTACGAAATTCTCAACGCCCATCATCTGGATGTATTGAATGGTTTGCCGGGCGTGGCGGAGCGTTATGTTCCCCTGCATCATTACTACTTCCAGGCACTGGATCTGGTCTACGAACACCTGACCGAGGGCCGGCCCCTGCCGCCTAGCCAGGTGGTACGAACAGTGTCGCGAGGTGATATCACCACGGCGTTGTCGGAAACTAACGTACCGGACATCCAGGATCAGCCGCCGGAGAGTGATCTGATCGTGTTTGCTGATACCCAGCTGCATATCCCTGATTGACGGGCTGCCCAGGTTTTGTACCATGCAAGACAATCTCTCTGGCGGTAACCGGTACATGACACAGCTATTTGCCCACAATAAAAAGAATGGCCTGACTCGAGAACTCATCGAAGCCCTGATCCCGATGTTCGAGGAGGCCAGCGCAGGGGCAATCGCTGTTGGTCGTGACAACCGGATTACCTGGATCAACGCCAGTTACTCCGATTTGCTGGGGTTCAAATCCCCGTCATCGGTGATCGGCCGGTTCGTGCGGGATGTGATCCCGCACACCCGCATGCCCGAGGTGGTGGAGACCGGGAAACCGCTGCTGTTGGATATCATGGAACACCAGAACCAGCAGTTTGTGGTTACCCGCCTGCCGTTCTTCGATGAAGACGGTGAAATTGTCGGTGCGGTGGCCTTTGTCCTCTACGACGATCTGCAGCCGCTGACACCGCTGGTCAGCAAGTTTCGGCGCTTGCATCAGGACCTGGCGGCCGCTCGCAAGGCACTGGCAAAAAAGACCCGTGGTACCCGCTACAGCCTGGGGGATTTTGTCGGTGCGAGTCCGGCGTCCCTGGAGGTCAAACGTCGGGCCCGGCTGGCTGCCGGGCGGGACATGCCTGTGTTGCTGTTGGGCGAGACCGGTACCGGCAAGGAGGTCCTGGCCCAGGCCATTCATACGGTATCCGGGCGCGCGGAAAAGCCCTTTGTGGGGGTGAACGTGGCGGCGATTCCTGACAATCTGCTGGAAGCGGAGTTCTTTGGTGTGGCTCCCGGTGCGTATACCGGTGCTGATCGCCGTACCCGCGATGGCAAGTTTCAGCTCGCCAACGGCGGAACCCTGTTTCTGGATGAAGTGGGTGATATGCCACTGCCACTGCAGGCCAAGCTGTTGCGGGCGCTGCAGGAAGGGGAGATTGAACCCCTGGGTTCCAACAAGGTGGTGTCGGTAGATGTCCGTGTGATTGCGGCCACCAGTCGCAACCTGGAAACCATGATGGCTGAAGGCAGCTTCCGCTCCGATCTGTATTACCGGCTCAATGTCCTGGAAATTCCGATTCCGCCCCTGAGGGAGCGGCTGGCGGACCTCGGTGTGCTGTGCGAAGCCTTGCTCGAGGATATCTGTGATGGCCTGGAAATACGCGGTGAGATTACCGATGCAGCGGTTTCCGCACTGGGAGGTTATGACTGGCCGGGTAATATTCGTGAACTGAGAAATGTGCTGGAGCGGGCGCTCACCATGGGTGAGGATAACGGTCTCCTGGATGCCGATGCCATCTTCAAGGTGCTTCCCCGTAACGGATCACGCCCGCAGTCATCCCTCTCCCCCCGACCGGTCAGGCCGCTGGCCCAGGTGATGGCAGAGGCGGAAGCGCAGGCGATTGAGTCGGCGCTGGTTGCCTGCCGGGGTAATCGGACCCGGGCAGCCAAGCTTCTGGGTATCTCCCGTTCCGTTCTGTATGAAAAGCTCGCCAAGATGTCCTGAAATCAGGACAGTTGTTCGGAGGTCAGGACAACTACCTACGACATAGGTATTAATTCGTCCTGATTTCCGGACGCTTCGATGCGCCCCTTCGCTGCAATAAAATATTTAACTCACTGATTTAAGTAATTTTTCTGAGTCTGGCACGGCACCTGCTAAATCCACGATGCAGGACGTCAGAACAACGCGGAAAACAAGACTGGCGCTCAACGTTGGACCCACAATTTGTATTGTCTGTCTCGTTTTCTGCGATGTCTGACTACACTCAGACCAGGACCGTCAGTCAAGAACCGGCGGCCGGATAAAACAACAATGCTAGGAGACTTGCTAATGAAACTCTTCAAGGCTCTCGCCGGAATTACCGGTGCGATCGCCCTGTCCGCAGGATCGGCGTTCGCAGACGACCTTCGCTGGAAAATGCCTGTTGCTTTCGCCACCAATCTGCCAGGTCTCGGTTCTCCCGCAGCCTGGGTGGCCGACAACCTGACCACAGCTTCTGATGGCAGCATTCAGGTCCGGGTATATGAGCCGGGTAAGTTGGTGCCCCCTTTCGATATTCTTCAATCGGTTTCTGATGGCAAGGTAGCCGCCGGCTACACCTGGATCGGCTACGACCAGGGTAAGGTACCTGCGATTCCCCTGTTTGCGGCTGTGCCCTTTGGTATGAAGCCCTGGGCTTATACGGGCTGGTATTACTTCGGTGGTGGCCATGAAATGCTGCAGGAAGTCTACGACAACAAGGGCTTCAAGGTTCATGCCCAGTTGTGCGGCATTATCGGTCCTGAGACGGCCGGCTGGTACTCGAGCAAGATTGAGTCCCTGGACGACTACAAGGGGATGAAGATCCGCTTTGCTGGTCTGGGCGGCAAGGTACTGGAGAAGCTGGGCGCCTCCGTCACCATGATGCCGGGTGGTGAGCTTTACCAGGCCCTGGAAAAAGGCACTATCGACGCCACCGAATTTTCCATGCCCGCCATCGATCAGATCCTCGGCTTCGACCAGGTGGTCAAGTACAACCTGTTCCCGGGTTGGCACCAGCAGTTCACCGCCCAGTATATGCTGATCAACAAGGATGAGTGGAACAAGGCAACCAAGGCGCAGAAAGCTCTGATAGAGGCCTCATGCACTGCGGCAACCACCCGCGGCCTGGCCGAGGGTGAATACAAGAACGGTGCGGTGCTGGCGGGCTTCCAGGAGAAGGGTGTTCAGGCTGACCAGATCCCCCGTGAGGTTCTGGAAAAACTGAAAGGAGTCACCGAGGAAGTGCTGGAAGAGGAAGCCTCCAAGGATGCCGACTTCAAGCGCGTCTATGAAAGCCAGCAGGAGTTCATGGAATCCTACAAAGTCTGGGATACACGCGCCTATGTCCCGGCGGACCTGTAAGGTTCGGGGCTGACCCTGAGACACCGGAAGAAGAATTCCGGTGGTCTCTGACCAAGTCTGGATGGCCCTTCGGGGCCATCCTTGTTTCAAAACGGGCTTTCTGAACGAGGAACTGTTGTATGGCAGTGTCTGGTAAAGGCTCACCGCAGGATGTGCGGGCATCGGTGTCCGACGCCGGTAAGTTTATTCATCATCACACGGAGTTTCCTACAACCTGGCTCAGTCAGGTTATAGACGGTGCAATTTCTGCAATTGGCAAGAGTGCTTCCTGGCTCTGGGTGGTGGTCACCGGCGTGATCATCTATGCAGTGGTGGGCCGCTATGCCTTCGGCCTTGGTTCGGTGACGCTGGAAGAAGTCCAGTGGCACCTGGCCGGTGCAGGCTGGCTACTGGGGCTGGGCTACACGCTGGTGACGGATGATCACGTGAGGGTGGATGTGCTCCATGAACGCGTGTCCCTCAGAGGCCAGGCCTGGATTGAGCTCTTTGGCGTGGTATTCCTGTTGTTACCATTTCTCGGGCTGGCAGTTTACGAAATGGTTCCCTACGCCTTCAGTTCCTGGCAACAGGGCGAGACCAGCCAGGCACCCGCCGGGCTTCCACACCGCTGGATTCTCAAGAGCATTCTGGCATTGTCTTTTGTTCTGCTGATTCTGGCTGCGCTATCCCGCCTGCTGAAAGTAACTGCTCTGCTTTTCGGCTTTCCGAAGCCAATCCGGATCGAGTCCGGAAATAACAAGAAAGAGGATGCGTCCTGATGGAGCTTGAAACTCTATTTGTAATCGGCATGTTCCTGACGTTCGGGGCATTGTTGATGACTGGTTTTCCGGTGGCCTGGGTGTTGGGTGGCACCGCGGTCATCTGGACGGTTGTCGGTGTGGTGGCCGTAGAAAATTTTGGTGCCAATTTATGGTTCGACTATCCCTCCTCCATGGGACTGGTGCCTGAGCGGATATGGAAAGTTGTAAACAGCGAGACCCTTGTGGCACTGCCCATGTTTATCTTCATGGGCATCATGCTTGACCAGTCCGGTGTCGCCGAACGACTGATGAACGCCATGGTAAAGCTCTTTGGCGCCGTTCGCGGTGGCTATGCGGTCACAGTGATCGTCATCGGTGTACTGCTTGCAGCCACCACCGGTATTATCGGTGCGTCCGTTGTGCTTCTGGGCATGTTGTCATTGCCCGTGATGATGGAAAACAAGTACGACAAGGGGTTTGCCGTAGGCACTGCCTGTGCCACCGGCACCCTGGGGATCCTGATTCCTCCATCCATCATGCTGGTGCTGATGGCAGACCGGCTGGCGGTGCCCGAGGCGTCGGTGGGCGATCTGTTTATGGGCGCGTTCTTCCCCGGTTTAATGCTGGGCGCCATGTACGTGGCCTATGCCATTATCCGCCCCCTGTTGCAGCCTCACGTTGCACCGGTGCCCGAAGGTACTCTGAAAGTATCCTGGAGTATTGTCTGGGAAGTGGCCAAGGCAGTAGTGCCCACGGCTGCGCTGATCCTGGGTGTGCTTGGTTCTATCTTTGCAGGTATTGCCACGCCCACTGAAGCGTCCGGCGTCGGTGCCCTGGGAGCGCTTTTGCTGGCTTTGATATCAAGGCGCTTGAACCTGAAAGTACTCAACTCATCGCTGCAACAGACGACTCGCACGTCCGCTTTCATCTTTGCCATTTTCCTGGGTGCGACGGCCTTCTCCGTGGTACTGCGGGGGCTGGGTGGCGATCAGGTAATCGAGGACGCGCTGTTGGGACTGCCATTCGGACCTTATGGCGTGGTGCTGACCATTCTGTTCGCGGTGTTCCTGCTCGGCTTCTTCCTGGACTGGGTTGAGATTACCCTCATCATTCTGCCGCTGGTGGCACCGGTGGTCCAAACGCTGGGCTTTGACCTGGTGTGGTTCACCATCCTCTTTGCCATGTGCCTGCAGACATCGTTCCTGACACCACCGGTAGGCTTTGCCCTGTTTTATATCAAAGGTGTCGCGCCGCCGGAAATCAAAGTCATGGACATCTACAAGGGGGTTATCCCCTTCATCATTATCCAGCTGGTCGGACTGTCGATCGTTTTCCTGGTGCCCGAAATTGCGACCTGGTTGCCGAGTGTGGCTTACAATTAAGGAGAAAACATTATGCGTCTGGAAAACCGGATAGCCCTGGTAACCGGGGCCGGTCGTGGCATCGGCCGGGCCATTGCCGAACACTATGGGCGTGAGGGTGCAAAGGTCGCAGTTGCCGACCTGACCCTGGAAAGTGCCCGCGATACCGTTCAGGCCATAGAGGCCAGCGGAGGTACAGCCATACCCCTGGCGATGGATGTCACCAATGAGCAGGCTGTTGATGATGGCGTCGCTGCCATTGTCGAGCATTGGGGCGGTCTGGACATTGCCCTGGCCAACGCCGGGGTCCAGCATATCGACCCGGTACACAAGCTGGCTTTTGCGGACTGGAGCAAAGTCATGAGCGTGCACCTGGACGGCGCGTTTCTGGTTACCCGTGCAGCCCTGCAACACATGTACGCTTCTGGCGGCGGTATCATGTTGTACATGGGCTCGGTACATTCTCTGGAGGCGTCGCCCCTGAAAGCACCCTATGTTGCCGCCAAACACGGTATGCTCGGCCTGTGCCGTGCCGTTGCCAAGGAGGGAGCCGAGCACGGCGTGCGCAGTAACATCATCTGCCCGGGCTTTGTGCGCACCCCGCTGGTGGACAAGCAGATTCCGGAACAGGCAAAGGAATTGGGTATTTCCGAGGACGAGGTGATCAGCAAGGTGATGCTTAAGAATACCGTGGATGGCAAATTCACGACCCTTGAGGATGTATCCGAACTGGCCGTTCATCTGGCTGCCTTCCCGTCAGCAGCCCTGACCGGCCAATCCATTGTCGTCAGCCACGGCTGGCACATGCAGTAACGAGCAGGAGAGACGGATGAGCAATACAGAACAATCAACGGTAGTCTGGTCTCCCTCGGAAGACACCCTGACCAACTGCCAGATGGCCCGCTT
>JAKLLS010000019.1 GCA_022014155.1 Marinobacter sp.
TTTACCCGCCAGGCATATCTGTATTGCCATGCACCGTCAGGTAAAACGTTTATGAACATCGCGCAACGATTGATCACCAGAAACATGCAAGCCCGGCCCCTGGTCAAAGGCATCACTCTCGCCCTGATGCTGGCCATGCCGTTTTCAGTCTCTGGCACTGTCGATCGGGACGCACAGTATGTACCTGTCACACCCACGGTAGAGCAGGCCCGCGCCAATATATTGATCGCCCGCCAGCTTCAGTTCACCCATTTCCGAAATCTCGGCATCAATGATTCACTCTCCGGTGACGTTTTCGATGCCTATCTGGACTACCTGGACGGCCAACGGATTTATCTCACCCAGGAAGACATCCGGAAATTCTCGGCAATTCGCATGGGGCTCGGGTCCGCCCTGAAAACCGGGCAACTCCAACCCGGTTTTGACATTTACAACCTGGTCCAGCAACGGATGATTGAGCGCCTCAACTTTGCTCTCTCTCTCATTGACCGGGGCATCGACAACCTGAATTTCAATACCGAGGAGACCATTCGCCTGGATCGGTCTGAGGCAGAGTGGGAACCCAACAAAGAAGCTCTGGACACGCTCTGGGTAAAACGGGTCAAGAATGCTGTTCTGGCGCAACGACTGAACGGCTCCGACGACGATGCCATAGAAGAAAGCTTGCGCCAACGCTACGAAGGCCAGCTCAAGCGCGTCTATCAGGCCCGCAGTGAGGATGCATTCCAGGCCTACATGAATGCCTTTGCCGGCATGTGGGACCCCCATACCTCATACTTCTCACCGCGCACTTCCGAGAACTTCAATATCAACATGAGTCTGTCCCTGGAGGGCATTGGCGCGGTGCTCCAGGCCGATAATGAATACACCAAGGTGGTCCGCCTTGTTCCGGGCGGTCCCGCAGCAAAGCAGGGCCAGTTGCAACCGGCGGATCGTATTGTGTCGGTCACCCAGGAAGACGAAGAAAAGCCGGTAAACGTCATCGGCTGGCGGCTCGATGAGGTGGTAGACCTGATTCGCGGTCCCCGGGAGTCTACGGTGACCCTGGAAGTCATTCCTGCCAGCGCCACGGATGAAACCGTCACCAAGACCATTGCCATCCAGCGTGACAAGGTCAAGCTGGAGGAGCAAAGCGCCAGCAAGGACGTCATAGAGCTTGAGCGTGGCGGCCAGAGTTACCAGATTGGCGTCATCAACATTCCAACCTTCTATGCCGATTTCAAAGCTATGCAGGAAGGTGACCCTAACTACAAAAGCACGACGCGGGACGTCCGCGACCTGATAGAAGAGTTGAAGACGGACGGCGTAGACGGCGTCGTAATGGACCTGCGCAATAACGGTGGCGGAGCATTGCATGAAGCCAATGATCTGGTGGGCCTGTTCATCGACCAGGGCCCGACTGTGCAGATCCGCAACTCCAACAACGACGTTCAGGTTCTGACCGATCAGGATCCGTCAGTCGCCTATGACGGACCGCTGGTGGTACTGGTGAACCGCATGAGCGCATCCGCTTCGGAAATTTTTGCGGGGGCCATTCAGGATTACGGTCGCGGCCTGGTGGTGGGTTCCCAGACCTTTGGCAAGGGCACTGTGCAGGCGGTACGTCCGCTGAACCACGGCCAGCTGAAAATCACCCAGTCCAAATTCTACCGGGTATCCGGCGGCTCCACCCAACACAAGGGCGTCATTCCGGATATCGAGATTCCTTCCCGGGTCGACAAGACTCGCATCGGCGAAGACGCTCTGGATCATGCCCTGCCCTGGGATCAGATTGAAGCCGTGCCCCATGCCCGTTATTTCGACTTCAGCGGCGTAATCGACGAACTGCGCCAGCGCCATGAAGAACGGTTCGAGGCCAGCCCGGAATTTCGGCTGTTGCAACAGGAAATCGATTTCCTGAAGGAGCAACGTGAAATGGAGTCCGTAAGCCTGAACCACGATCAACGCAAGGAGCACCAGACCCAGATCGAGCATACTCGCCTGACCATCGCCAACGCTCGTCGTGAACTTCGTGGTGAAGAGCCGTTCGCCACACTGGAGGAACTGGATGACTGGCAGGATATCCAGGCCGCGGACCTCAACAGCACCGATGAAGAACTCGACTTCATCATCCGCGAAGGCGGACACATCATGGCTGACATGCTTGAGCTGGATCAGCGCATGGCATCCATCCTGAACCCGAGGCAAATCACAGCACAGGCTCGCTGAGACAACGCCTGAAACCGAACCAGTAAGGCTGCCAATGACCGCCAAAGACGACGATCTTAAGAAAGCACAGATGCTTCAGGGCATGCTTATGGATGCCATGCATGCCATGAAGTCCCTGGAAGAGGTGGAAGGACTGGAGCAGGGAGACGACGCCCGAGACCAGAAATCCCTGGTTAATCGTATTACCGGCATGACCGGTTCCGCTCTGCGTTTCGCGGCCCGCTCAACCGATACGTCCCTGCGGGTTGGCCGGGCTCTGATTAATTCTCAGGACCAGTTACGGATGATGCTGACCGCGGGGCAGTCTCTCAAGGACATCCGCGAAGTCGCCGGGCTGACGTTGTCCGAAATGAGCGAGGCGCTGAACCTCAAGGACAAGTCTGTTCTCGAAGCCGTGGAAAATGGCACCGCGACACTGTCATTCGAGCTGATTCTCCGGCTTGCCGCGCTGATCGCCCGCAACGACCCGATCCCCTTCATCCTGCGCACCACCCGCAATTACAACCCCGAAGTCTGGCAGATTCTCAACGACTGGGGTATCGGCCGACTACCTTTACAGTTCGAGCGGGAACGGGAATTCATCAACATTTTCCGGCGCCACGACGACGCCCGAAATCTCTCGGACGAAGGTTTCCAGAAAGTCCTCGAGTTCACTCGGCAAAGCTTCGAGATGTCTCTGCACTTTGTCGAGGAACAGGAGCAGAAGGTGGCTGAACTGCGTGAGAAATACGAGGGTTCAGCCGAATAGCGCCCTCATGCCGGTAATATTGGGGTTATGGACAACCCCTTTCTCGGTCACGATGGCATCAATCAGGCTGGCAGGCGTCACATCAAAGACCGGGTTGAATACGCTCACGCCTTCCGGTGCGATGGAAACACCCCTGACCTGTCTCACCTCACTGCCCTCGCGCTCCTCAATGGGAATATCCTGTCCCGACGCCAGGGTCATATCGACGGTGCTTGAAGGCGCCACCACCATGAATCCAACCTTGTGATGGCGTGCCAGTACCGCCAGGCTATAAGTACCAATCTTGTTGGCCACATCCCCATTGGCCGTGATCCGGTCGGCACCCACCACAACCCACTTCACATCGCCCCTGGCGAGAATCGCAGCAGCGGCTCCATCTGTATTCAGGGTGACGGGAATACCCTCCCGAGCCAGTTCCCACGCCGTCAGACGGCTACCCTGCAGCCAGGGTCGCGTTTCATCGGCATACACCCGCTTCAACAGTTTTTCCTCATGAAGACGGCGAATCACGCCCAGGGCCGTGCCGTAACCTCCGGTTGCCAATGCCCCGGTGTTGCAATGGGTCAGTACCGAAAACGGTTTGTCCGGGGCCATAAACTCCAGAGCTCGGTCTGCCATCGCCAGGTTGGCCGCCAGATCGTCCTCATGGATACGCACCGCCATCGCCGACAGGCGCTTGACCGCCTCATCCAGGGAATGGCAGCCATGGAACTCCTGCTCCATGATTTGCAAGGCCCAGAACAAATTGACCGCAGTCGGGCGCGATGCCGCCAATTCACGGATGGCCTGTTTTATTTCAGTCTGCCAGTCGCCACCACCCGCATGGCGGGCCGCCAGTGCCACACCATAAGCGGCACTGATACCAATGGCAGGCGCCCCACGCACCACCATATCGCGAATACACTGGGCCACACCGGCGGCGCCTTCCAGCGTAATCCAGTGTTCCTCCGCCGGCAGTAGCCGCTGGTCCAGCAACTCCAGGCTGCTTTCATGCCAGCGCATAGCGACAGTACCCATTGCACGGTTTGCGAACGGATTGGATGACTTCGGCATCAGTGAACTCCGATAGATTAAACCCTTGACGTAAGCCGGCCAGTATACCTGCCTTGAAGCGATATTCTCAGCCCTGAATCCAGGGTAGTTCTCCGGGCGGCGGCTGGTTATACTTTCCGGCTACATTCTCCGGGATCTGTCCATGGTGACAGAAGCCCGAACCGCACCCAAAAGGCAGGGTCAATGACGGCAGATACCATTACTGCAGCCGATATTCGCATTAACGCCCGCTGGCTCGTTCCGGTGGTGCCCGCTAACACCGTACTGCACAACCAGGCAGTAATCATCCAGGGAGACCGGATTGCCGCGGTGGTATCCCGGGAAGAGGCCGATGCCCGCTTCCGTGTCCGTGAAACCATAGACCTGGACCACCATGTGGTGTTGCCGGGCCTGATCAACATGCACGGCCACGCTGCCATGTCACTGTTCCGGGGCATGGCGGACGACCTGCCACTGATGACCTGGCTGAACGATCATATCTGGCCCGCTGAGGGTGCATTTATCAATGAGACCTTCATTGCCGATGGCACCCAGTTGGCCATGGCCGAGATGCTGCGCACCGGCACCACCACCTTCGCTGACATGTACTTCTTTCCGGAGATCGTAGCCCAGATAGCCCACGATGCCGGCATGCGCGCGCAGGTCTGTTTTCCGCTCCTGGACTTCCCGACACCCTGGGGCTCAGGTCCGGATGAGTATCTCGACAAAGGAGCCGCCTTTATCAGGGAATGGCAAGGGGATGATTACATCATGCCTGCCATCGGTCCCCACGCGCCGTACACGGTATCCGATGATCCAATGATGCGAGCAGTGGCTCTGTCTGCCGACACCGACGTGCCCATCCAGATTCACCTGCACGAAACGGCATTCGAGGTCGCGGAAGCACTGGAAAAGTCCGGCAAACGCCCTACGGCAAGGCTCGCAGAGCTGGGTGTTCTGGGCACACGCACCCAGTGCGTGCACATGACCCAGATTGACGAATCCGATATCGCCTTACTGCAACAGTCCGGCGCCCATGTTATCCACTGCCCGGAATCCAACCTCAAGCTCGCCAGCGGGCTGTGCCCGGTGCAGAAGCTGGCAGAGGCCGGCATTAACGTGGCCATTGGTACCGACGGCGCCGCCAGCAACAACGATCTGGACCTACTTGGAGAAATGAACACTGCCGCTATGGTGGCCAAAGTAGTGGCTGGGGATGCGGCCGCATTATCCGCCCATCAGGCTATTGCCATGGCCACCATACAGGGTGCCAGGGCACTGGGTCGCGAACACGACCTCGGGTCACTGGAAGCTGGCAAGCTGGCAGATATCATTGCTGTCGATTTGAGCGACCCCTTCCTGCAGCCGGTATATGATCCGGCATCGCATCTGGTATACAGCAACCACGGCCGTCAGGTCAGCCACAGCTGGATCAACGGTATTCCCCAGGTCCAGGAAGGCCGGCTGACCCGGATCGACGTGCCGGACCTGATGCTCAGGGTACAATCCTGGTCTGACCGGATTCGTAAGCAATAAGGCAGGCACTTCCCTGGCCGTTACCCTATTTTCAATCAGGCAGAACTGACTATGAACAACCAGAATGTAGATCACAACGAAATCGCCAAGTTTGAGGCCCTTGCCAGCCGTTGGTGGGATCCGACCAGCGAGTTTCGACCTCTGCATGACATCAACCCGCTGCGACTGAACTACATCGACGAACGCGCACCACTGGCCGGCAAAAAGGTGCTGGATGTGGGCTGTGGTGGAGGCCTGTTATCAGAAGGCATGGCGCGCCGCGGCGCCCACGTCACAGGCATCGATATGGGCGAAGCCCCTTTGTCGGTGGCCAGACTGCACGGACTGGAAAGTGGTATCAAGGTTGATTACCGACAGATCACCGTGGAAGCCCTGGCGGCAGATCCGGAACACGCCGGGCAGTACGATGTGGTGACCTGCCTGGAGATGCTGGAACATGTGCCCGATCCATCGTCGGTCATCAAGGCCTGTGCTGCCATGCTCAAGCCCGGCGGCCACCTGTTTGTCTCCACCATCAACCGCAACCCCAAGTCCTTCCTGTTTGCCATTGTCGGCGCGGAATACGTACTGGGCTTACTGCCGAAAGGTACTCATGAGTGGCGCAAGTTCATCCGCCCATCGGAAATGTCGGACCACTTGCGTCACGCGGGGCTGGACGTCCGTGACCTGACCGGAATGACCTATAACCCGGTCACCAAGGTTTACCGCCTTGGACGGGACGTGGACGTCAACTACATGATGCACGCCCTGGATACCCGGGAAGGTGACCCTCAGTCGTGAACCAGCAGCCTTCGACCGTGTTGTTCGACCTGGACGGCACGCTGATAGATACCGCGCCGGACTTTATCCGCTGCCTGAATCTGTTGCGGGTCCATCACGGTATGGAACCACTGCCGCCGGAAACCATCCGCCGCTCCGTTTCCAACGGCGCACGTGCAATGATCCGTGTCGGTTTCGGGCTGGAACCGGAACACCCGGATTACCTGGAGAAGCACACCGCCTTTCTGGACCTGTACGAGGAAGGTGTTGCCATTGAAACCCGGTTGTTCGAGGGAATGGACGCCATTCTCCGTGACCTGGAGTCCCGGGACATTCCCTGGGGTATTGTCACCAACAAACCGGTCCGCTTTGCGGCTCCCCTGATCGAAGCCCTCGGCTTGGCACATCGATGCGCCGTAGTGGTCTGCCCGGACCATGTCACCCATCGCAAACCCCACCCGGAAGCGCTTCATCTTGCCTGTGAGCAACTGAGCGCCAACCCGGCTGAGGGTATCTACGTAGGCGATCATGAGCGGGACATTGAAGCGGGCCGGAACGCCGGCATGAAGACCATTGCCGTACGCTATGGCTACATTGAAGAGCCCGAGACCGTTGATTTGTGGCAAGCAGACCTGGTGGCGGACACCGTTCAGGACCTGGCAAAACTGTTACAATAGCCCCATTCAAATGTTGGACCCACATCGGTTTCCCAAATCGGAGACAGGTTATGCAAGATTATCAGGCACCAGCAGATCTGCTGAAAGACCGTATCATCATGGTGACGGGAGCCGGAAGCGGCATTGGCCGTGCAGCTGCAAATGCTTACGCCGCCCATGGCGCCACCGTGATACTGCTCGGCCGGACCGTATCAAAGCTGGAATCCGTCTACGATGAAATCGAGGCCGCCGGCCACCCCAAGCCAGCGATAGTGCCCCTGAATCTGGAAGGTGCGGCGGTCAAGGAATACGAAGAACTGGCCATGACCATCGAAGACAACTTCGGTCGCCTTGACGGCCTGTTGCACAACGCCGGAATCCTCGGTACCCGAAGTCCGGTGGAGATGTACGATCCGGAAACCTGGAACCAGGTTATGCACGTCAATGCCACTGCCCCATTCCTGCTGACCCGCGCCGTTATTCCATTGCTGCGCATGTCTACCGGCGCCTCGGTCATCTTTACCTCGTCGGGCGTTGGGCGCAAGGCCAAAGCCTACTGGGGTGCTTACGCGGTCTCGAAATTCGCGGTGGAGGGACTGAGCCAGCTGCTGTCAGAGGAGCTGGATGACGAACGCCATAATGTACGCGTCAACAGCCTGAACCCGGGCGCCACACGGACCAACATGCGCGCCCACGCATACCCGGCAGAAGATCCCCGGCAAAACCCGGCTCCGGAAGAGCTGATGCCAACCTACCTGTACCTGATGGGTAAGGACAGCGCAGGCATCAACGGTCAACAACTGGATGCTCAGCCAAAATAATGCAGCTGCTGTTTTATACCACGTCCCAATGCCATCTGTGTGAACTGGCGGAAGCCCTGCTCGTAAACACTCCCATGCCAGCTCCTATTCCGGTGGATGTGATCGACATTGCCCAGTCCGAGGAGCTGGTGGACCGTTACGGCACCCGCATCCCGGTGTTGCGCCGCAACGACACTGGCGCCGAACTTGACTGGCCATTTACCCGGGACCAGCTACTGACTTTTCTTCAATGAGGACAGCCTGACATGTTGATGGTTATTTCCCCGGCCAAAACCCTGGATTACGAAAGTCCGCTGGCAACCGAGCACTTCAGCCAGCCGGATTTCCTGGATGACGCCTGTGAACTGGTGGACCAGCTGAAAACACTGGAGCCCCATCAGGTCAGCAACCTGATGAGCATCAGCGACAAGCTGGGACAACTGAATGCCGACCGGTTCCGGCAATGGCACACGCCATTTACACCGGAGAATGCCCGCCAGGCCATCCTGGCTTTCAAGGGCGATGTTTACACCGGCCTGGATGCCGAAAGCTTCAGTGAAAAAGAGTTCGAGTTTGCCCAGAAACACCTGCGCATGCTGTCCGGCCTCTACGGCGTGCTCAAGCCCCTGGATCTGATGCAACCCTACCGGCTGGAGATGGGTACAAAGTTTGAGAACACCCGTGGCAAGGATCTCTACGCCTTCTGGGGCGACCGGATCACGGGTGAACTGAACCGATTGCTGGCGGAGGATGACGGTGTTCTGGTGAACCTGGCTTCCAACGAATACTTCAAAAGCGTTCGCAAGAAGGACGTGAAAGGCCGCCTGATCACGCCGCAGTTCAAGGACTGGAAGAACGGCCAGTACAAGATGATCAGTTTCTACGCCAAAAAGGCCCGTGGTTTGATGTGCCGGTATGCCATTCAGAACGGCATTACCCAGGCGGACGATCTGAAAGGCTTTAACCTTGATGGTTACTATTTCTGCGAAGAACAGTCAGACCAGAACAACTGGCTGTTCCTGCGAGATGAACAGTAACCCTTACCAGTATTTCCGGAGTTTTGAATGAACGAAGCAGTCTTTTCCCAGATTGCCATGCTGGTGTTGCTCACCGGCCTGATTGTCTGGATGGGTTTTATCGTCTGGGATCTCGCCAAGAAATCCCAGGCTGGCCGGTTCGGCACCCTCGCCCTGTTTACTGTGCTGGGTGCGGGTGTCGTCGGCTTTATCGTGAAAACTGTTATGGTTGAAATCATGCAGCTGTGATGTGACGCCGGCGCCGCCACTTTACGGCCACTGACCGGTGGCCGTATCATCCCTTCCCCATTTTGAAACTCTGACAAGGATCGACCCTGATGTGGTTTCGTAATGCCCGTGTTTTTCGTTTTACCAAGCCTTTCGATATTACCGCTGAAGCTTTGGAAGAAAAGCTGCAGAACGATGGATTCAAGCCTTGCGGTCCACAGGAAACCACGCGCCAGGGCTGGGTTCCGCCGCTGGGCAAACACAGCGACATGCTGGTGCACAGCACCAACGGCTACCATCTTGTCGCACTGCGCAAGGAAGAAAAAATCCTGCCAGGTCCGGTGGTAAAGGAGTTAGTCGAAGAGCGTGCCGAAGCCATTGAAGCGGAACAGGGGCGAAAGGTACGCCGCAAGGAAAAGGACGAGATCAAGGAACAGGTGATGCTGGAAATGCTGCCCCAGGCATTCTCCAAAAACCGCCGCTGCTTTGCCTATCTGGCGCCGAAAGACGGCGTGCTCGTTGTCGACGCCGGCTCCTCCAAGCAGGCCGAGGATCTGGCGTCGTTCCTGCGCAAGAGCCTTGGTTCCCTGCCCGTCCGGCCGCCGGCTGTTGAGCAGGCACCGGCCTTCACCTTTACCGGATGGCTGAACGAAACCGTAGATCTGCCAGCCACAGTGACCCTGGGCAGCGAATGTGAGCTCAAGGATCCATCCGAAGATGGTGGGGTTGTGCGTTGCAAGGGGCTTGATCTCCAGGCGGACGAGATCCGCAATCACCTCGATACGGGCATGCAGGTGACCAAACTTGCCGTCACCTGGGACGACAGCCTGTCGTTCGTGCTGGATGAAGAACTGGGTATCCGCCGGCTCAAGTTCGGCGATACCCTGCAAGAGAAACTGGACGACGTGGATGCGGATGATGCTGCTGCCAGATTTGATGCTGCGTTCGCGCTGATGACCCTGGAACTGGCCAGGCTCATCCCGGGCTTGCTGGAAGCCTTGGGGGGCGAGGACCGTTCTGCGATTGTCGAAGAGTCCTGAGACCACCAACTGTCAGTGGGAGCTCTTGAGCAGACGCTCCCGCTGCCAGTCCTTATCCGGTTCGTTCAGCACCAACCGCAAGTCCATCACTTCCTCTTCCATGTTGTACTGAATCTCGAACCCGAGGTGCTCCGCCAACTGCAGCATGGGCCGGTTATCTGGCAATACGTTACCGACCATTTCCACGGTTCCCCGTGACCGGCAGTAATCAATCATCTTCTGCATCAAGGCAACACCAAGACCTTCCCCCTTCATGTTGTCGTGCACCATGACGGCGAACTCGCAGCGAAGATTATCGGCGTCGGTCCAGACGCGGACGGTTCCCAGGGTTTCCTCCCCTTCCCCGTCTTCCCTGGGGGCATTGGCGATGAAAACCATTTCCCGGTCGTAGTCGATCTGCACCATCTGGGCGACGTCCTCGCGGGAGAAATGCTTGCGATACTGAAAGAAACGGTAGCGAATGGACTCCGGGGACTGCAGCTCATGAAAGGCCCGGTGGGCCGGTTCATCTTCCGCCAACACCGGTCGGATGATGACCCTGCGACCAGACTTGGGCAGCATGATCCATTCTTCCAGCTCCCGGGGATAAGGCTGGATAATTGGTCGCCCGGGTTTGTCGTCCAGATCGACGGCAATGTTCACCGCGACAGCGCCCTGTTCGTTAAAGAGCAGAGGCGAAATCTCCAGGCCGCGGATTTCAGGAATATCGATCACAATCTGGGACAGGGTCACCAGGGTTTCCGAAACCGCGCGAATGTCCTCCTCGGGCTTCAGGCTGTGCTCCTTCAGCAGTTTATACATATAGGTACGACGCAACAGTTCCCGGGCCAGCACCATGTTCAGAGGCGGCAGCGCAATCTGGCGGTCGGTCATGACATTGATCTGGGCACCGGCGGCACCACAGACCACCAGTGGCCCGAAGACCGAGTCCCGGGTGATACCAACACTGAATTCAATGCCCCCCACGTGCTGGTAAGAGCGCTGCACCGCAAAGCCGAGGAATCCGCTATCCGGAAAATGCTGCTGATATTCCTCCATCAGCACCCGACAGGAATCTATGATCGCGGCTTCGCTGTTGAGCTTCTGAATGGTCCCCTTGAACCGACGCTGTCCGGTACTCAGCTCCAGAAACGGGTAACACGCCTGCTGGTGAATCAACGTGATATCCACCGGGCGACGCTCCACCGCGAATGCTTCGAGTACCTCTTCCACATCATCGCAGTAGATGGTTTCAATCGTATTGATGCCGTAATCCCGGACGACCTCCCGTGCTTCGCGGTTCGACAGGTGCATCCGCCCGGAACGCAAGGCTCCCACCACCACGCGGCGAGTCTGGGTCCGGTCGTCAAAGTGATCCGTGAACGACTCCGGGGTTTCCGTGAGCAGACGCTGGACCCGCTGGTGACGCACATGTTGCATAAACGCCATCACCGCTTTTTCCGGGTTAAAAAACGACGGCAACCCGGCGCGGTAGAATTCATCACGAGCATCCATCACGGTGCTCTGCCCCAACCAACAGGTAAACACGTTCAGCCGGCTGCCCTTGGCAGCATGGATCACCGCATCGGCAATCTGCAGGCTGTCTTCCGTCAGGCTGGGGGCATACATCACCAGTACATTCGCCACCTCCGGGTCCTTGGCGAGGATCTTGATGGCTTTGGCATACAGTTCCGGTGACGCATCGTAGTTGAGGTCAATGGGGTTCTTTCGGGTCCAGTACGGGGGCAGATTCTCCGCTAGCGCCTCAATGGTAGGTTCCGAAAGTTGGGCCAGCTCACCTCCCAGATCAATCAGCCGGTCAACTGCCAAGACCCCGGGCCCCACACCATTGGCCATGATTGCCAGGGTTTCCCGGCGCAAGGGCCGCATTCGGGTCAGGGTCTCAAGGGCATCGAACATCTGGCCGAGACCATCCACCCTCAGTACACCTGCTCGCTGCAGCATGGCATCGTAGATCGGGTCGCTACGCGTTACGCCTGCAGGCAACTGATGGGTAAACCATTCCGATTCCGGGGTGCGTCCGCTTTTGACCGCAATGACCGGCTTGGTGCGGGAAGCAACCCGAACGGCCGACATAAAGCGCCGGGGGTTGGGGATATTTTCGATGTGTAACAGGATGGCGCGGGTCTGGCTGTCCTGAGCGAGGTAGTCGATCAGGTCATCGTGGTCGATGTCCATGCCGTCGCCAAGGGTCAGGAAGTAGGAAAAACCCACGCCCCTGGCAAATGCCCAGTCGATAATGGAACTGGCCACGGTACCGGACTGGCCGACAAAAGCGACCTTGCCCGGAATGGCGCCCATATGGGCATAGGTTGCGTTCAGACTCCTCGCCGGCACCATCAGCCCGATGGTATTGGGTCCCAGCACCCGGATTCCGGTCTCCCGGGCAGCGTCCCGAACCGAATACATCAACGGCTGACCGGTTTTACTGTGGGTACGGGACATCCCACCAGTCATCACGATAGCGGTACGTACCCCCGCCTCCCCAAGTTTGCGCACCATCTTGGGCACCGTATCCGGCGGTGTACAGATAATAGCCAGATCCGGGCAGAACTCCATTTTCGAAACCTTCCGGACACAAGGTACGCCGTGCACGTTGTCATAGTCGTTCTGGTTGATCACCAGGAGTTGCCCCGGATAGCCGCCCCCCAAAAGATTACGCAACACCATGCCGCCAAGGTTGTCCGCCCGCTCGGAAGCACCGATCACCACAATCGACGATGGGTTAAAAAGACTTTCCAGATAGCGGGTGCTCAAGCGCAAACTCCTTGCCGTTTTCAATCGTTGATGAGGCTATCCTTATCTTAGGCGGTTGTTTCCTGATGTAAAATGTCGATTACCCCTATAAGACCAAAGAAACGCGGCAACCATATACCATCCCTGATAATATTGGTGGAAATACAAGCAAAAACCTCGCATGCAGGACACACGCACGCAGGAAAAGAGTAGTCAGGATCCGTATGACCACAGCTTTCTTCTCTCATGATGACTGCCTGAAGCACAACATGGGCCCGGAACACCCCGAGTCGCCGGAACGGCTCTCTGCCATCATCAGTTACCTGGCCGATTCCGGGGTGGGTGATGTGCTGGACTGGGTGCGACCTGATGAAGTAACACGGGACCAGCTACTGACCGTCCACCCGGAAAAATATCTCCACCAACTGGACCTGATGCAACCGACCCGTGGTCGAGTCTTCACCGATCCCGATACCGCGATGATGCCAGACACCCTGCGCGCAGCCAGGCTGGCAGCGGGAGCCAACATCCAGGCCGTCGATATGGTGATGAGCTCTCAGGTCACCAATGCCTTCGTCTGCGCGCGGCCGCCCGGACATCATGCCGAGCGCAGTAAATCCATGGGGTTCTGCTTTTACAACAACGTTGCCCTGGCCGCGATGCGGGCACTCAACTTCCATCACCTGGAGCGGGTCGCCATCATCGATTTCGATGTACACCAGGGTAACGGCACCGCTGACATTATTGGTGGTGACGATCGAATACTGATGTGCTCCAGCTTCCAGCACCCGTTCTACCCCCACTCCCACGTGCACCGTCAGCCAGAAAACATCGTCAATATACCCATTGAATCGAACTGTTCCGCACTCGACTACCGCAAAGCCGTGGAAGCCGGCTGGCTGAAAAAGCTGCAGGATTTCAGGCCCCAGGTGATCCTGGTGTCGGCGGGCTTCGACGGCCATCGGCTTGACCCGATGGCGGAATTGAATCTGGAGGTGGAGGATTATCGCTGGCTGACAGAAATGATCACCAGCGTAGCCAGTGAGCACGCCAATGACCGGGTTATTTCAACCCTGGAAGGGGGCTACCACCTGAGGGCGCTGGCAGAAAGCGTCAACGCCCATCTGGACGTATTAAGCTCGATCCGTTAACCGGAGTATCCAGCCTCATACCCGTTGGCCTGCTGGAGTTCGGGCCGTTCCCCCTGCCGTTGCAGTCGGATGGTGGTACGCCGGTTGTCGGCGGGGCGCCGGGAAACCGGGTACTGGTCAGCGTGGGCGCGAACGGTGATCAGATCCTGAGGCACGCCCTTCTCAATCAGATAATCGGCGACCGCATTTGCTCTCTGCTCCGACAGTGCACGGTTATCAATGCGACTGCCGCTGCTGTCGGTGTGGCCATCCACAAAGATACGCTCCACGGTGGAATCCGCCTGCACATAGGTCACGATGTTATCCAGCAATTCCCGGTCACCTTCAGAAAGACTGGTACTGCCCGCGCGAAACGGAATCCGGGAGCGTTTGATTTGATCGTAGTTAACCGGCAGCAGATTGGTGGTACAGGCACGGTAACTTTCATACTGCCCAGCAAAATTGATGTTGGAGACACGCACCCGGATCGGGTTGTGGTCATACCAGGATTCCCGCGTAACCGTTGGAGTCATGCCTTCCAATAGTCCCTGGGCTATCACCATGGCCTGACGGGTGCTGAGAGCCACTGGCCTCCGGCCTTCACCGACATTGACGGCGCCAACCTTGCGGGGAGCAGCTCCTGGACGCCAGACCGGTGCTTCCACCACGAGGCTACCCTTGCCCGGTCGCATCAATGCGGTATCCGACTCCAGGTAAAAAGACAGCTGTTCTCCGGCCTTGTGGCGGAAAACGGCCCGGCCATAACCTGGCACTTCATGCACCATGGAGCATTCAAATACCGACTCCGAAACGTACCACTGGCTGTTTTCGATACCGGCACCAAAACTGGACGACAGGGCTGTACCACTGGCTCCCATCAACACCATAGAGGCAAGCGTGGCTGTACGCCGGAACAAGGTTGAGAGTCTGACCATGGCACCTATCCGTCAGTATCTGGGTTGCTTCCCGTTTAACGGCAGTCTCAATCGTTTCTTTAGCCCCTGCCCAGAAACAATTGCACCCGGCATCTGGTATAATCCCGCCAAATTTTACGCCGGCATCCGCCCGGCCCTACAAATAGCTGGAAACGCCGCATGATTGAACAACTGACCATCACCCGACCCGATGACTGGCACCTGCACGTAAGAGACGGCGCCGTTCTGAACGATGTGGTGCCGGCCACCGCCCGGTGTTTTGGCCGTGCGATCATCATGCCCAACCTGGTGCCACCGGTAACCACAGCCAGTGACGCCATGGCTTATCGACAGCGTATCCTGAGCGCCGCCGGTGACATCCCGTTCGAACCGCTGGTGACCCTCTACCTGACTGAATCCACCACGGCTGAAGACATCCGCGAAGCAAAATCCGCCGGCGTGGTCGCCGCCAAACTCTACCCGGCCGGAGCCACCACCAACTCCGCCTCCGGTGTGACCGACATTCGCAATATCTACTCCGTGCTGGAAGCCATGGCCGATTGCGGCATGCTGTTGCTGGTCCACGGCGAGGTGACCGATACAGATATCGATATTTTTGATCGGGAAAAAGTGTTCCTGGAGCGTGTACTGACGCCGACCCTCGGCGCGTTCCCGAATCTCAAAGTCGTGCTGGAACACATTACCACCGCCGATTCCGCCGAGTTTGTCCGCCAGCATAAGGGCGACAACCTGGCAGCAACCGTGACGCCACAGCACCTGATGTACAACCGCAACCACATGCTGGTGGGCGGCATTCGCCCCCATCTGTACTGCTTGCCAATCCTGAAGCGAAACCGGCACCAGCAAGCGTTGCGGGAAGCCGTTGCCAGCGGTGACAAGCGCTTCTTCCTGGGTACAGACTCCGCACCCCATGGCAAGGATAAGAAGGAAACGTCCTGCGGTTGCGCCGGCTGCTACTCTGCCTATGGCGCGATTGCCCTGTATGCGGAGATTTTTGAGGAACTGGGCATCCTCGACAAGCTGGAAGCCTTTGCCAGTTTCAATGGAGCGGATTTCTATGGCCTGCCACGGAATACCGACACCATTACCTTGGTCAAACAAAGCTGGACGATGCCCACGGAACTGCCACTGGCAGACGGCACCATTGTCCCACTTCGCGCTGGCGAAACCATGAAGTGGCAACTGGCGAACGCCTGAACCAGATACCCTTTACTGTTAACCCCGTACCCCGGCCAATCCCTAGGAGTTTGAGTGACTGACGAAAACAAAGAACCGCATCCAATGGCCCGACGTTTCCGGGGATTTCTCCCGGTTGTTGTTGATGTCGAGACCGGCGGCTTCAACCCGGAAAAAGACGCCCTTCTGGAAGTGGCTGCGGTGCTGTTGACGATGGACGAAGATGGCTGGCTGAGGCGCGCGGAAACCCACGTTCAGCAGATAGACCCCTTTGAAGGTGCCAACCTGGAACAATCCGCGCTTGATTTTACCGGTATTGATCCCTGGAACCCGGAGCGTGAAGCTGTGCCCGAACGGGAAGGCCTGAGTGAAATCTTCAGTCCGATCCGCAGGGCCGTCAAAGCCCACGACTGCAAACGAGCGGTCCTGGTGGGCCATAACGCGACGTTCGATCACAATTTCGTATTCGCAGCCGCCATGCGTTCGGACATCAAACGTAACCCTTTCCATCCGTTCTCGACGTTCGATACCGCGACCCTTGCCGGGCTGGCGTATGGCCATACCGTGCTGGCACAGGCGTGTAAACTGGCTGGCATTCCCTTCAGCAACAAGGAAGCACACTCGGCAGCCTATGACGCAGAAAAGACAGCCGATCTGTTCTGCGGCATCGTCAATCGCTGGAAGGAATTGGGGGGATTTCCTCCGCCTCAGATCAGCGAGACAGAGGAATAGCACGAGAAAAGATGTCAAAAAAACGCCTCCCAAGGGAGGCG
Source organism: Marinobacter sp. (assembly GCA_022014155.1). Lineage (GTDB taxonomy): Bacteria > Pseudomonadota > Gammaproteobacteria > Pseudomonadales > Oleiphilaceae > Marinobacter. The sequence goes on from JAKLLS010000019.1 coordinate 16,774, forward strand.
TTTTTCATGCCTGCAGAACGAGGTCGTTACCAGTAAATGCCCCGCATAATCGCCGCAAAGGCCACCTGTTCCGAGGACACCTTGGGCTTTTCGCCTGACCTGCTGCCAGCCGCCGCCGGAGAATCCGGGAACATACGGTAGCCAGTGTTCATCACAATCTCGCCCATCTTCGGCGCAATCGCGTGCAGTACCTGCGCAAAAATACCCAGACGCGTGGCAATCCGCTTGGGACGGTAGACGATGGCATCCGCCACCATTTCCGCCGCCTCATCCGGGGTCAGGGTCGGCACCGAATCGTAGATCTTGGTGGGCGCGATCATTGGCGTCTTCACCAGCGGCATGTTGATGGTGGTGAAGGTCACGTTACGATCAGACCACTCCGCAGCCGCGCAGCGACTGAATGCATCCAGCGCCGACTTCGAGGCCACATAGGCTGAGAATCGCGGTGCGTTGGTCAGCACGCCGATGGAGGAAATGTTGACCACATGACCACGACGGCGCTCCAGCATGGCCGGGGCAAAGCCCATGATCAGGCGCACGGAACCGAAGTAGTTCAGCTGCATGGTGCGCTCGAAGTCGTGGAAGCGGTCAAACGACAGCGCCAGTGACCGGCGGATGGATCGACCAGCGTTGTTGACCAGCACATCCACGTGCCCATGGTTATCCAGAACGGTTTGTACGAAGCGGTCACAGTCTTCCATTTCGGCAAAGTCACACTGGTACGCATGAACATTGCCTCCGCGGGCCTCCAGGTCGGCAGCAATCTCGGCCAGCCGCTCTTTCTTACGGGCACCAATCACCAGGATGGCACCGGCATCGGCCAGTTTCTGGGCCGTAGCCAGACCAATGCCCGACGTACCGCCAGTTACTACACACACTTTGCCTTCCACGGTGCCACGCAGAGTCCGGTCCTTGAACAGATCCGGATCCAGGTGACGCTCCCAGTAATCCCAGATCACCGGTGCGTAATCCGGCAGGCGTGGAACCGCAATGTCGGTCCCTTTCAGGACCCGCTCGGTCTCCCTCGCATCGAACCGGGTCGGGTAATTGATAAACGACAACACCGACGGCGGAATGCCCATATCATCCAGTACAGCACTGGTCAGGCGCTTCACCGGCGGCAGGTTTTTCAAGCTCTGGCGGATAAACGGCGGCACGAAACCGAACATCCGTGAGTCGATACGCATCCCCATGCGCGGGGCATGACCGGCTTCACAGAAGATGTTGAGGATCTCCCCTACCTTGTATGGATCGGAATCCACCAGATGGAAACAGTTGCCATCCTCACCCTCCAGGTGAGCAATGTGATCCAGGGCATTGACCACGAAATCCACCGGTACCACATTCAGACGACCACCCTCGATACCAATGGTCGGCACCCACTGCGGCAATGCGTGGCGGATTTTCTGGATCATCTTGAAGAAGTAGTAAGGACCGTCCACCTTGTCCATCTCGCCGGTTTCGGAATGGCCAATCACCATGCCCGGACGGTAAATGCGGAACGGAACCTTGCAGCTTTCACGAACCACTTTTTCGGATTCATGCTTGGTCAGCAGATAGGGATGATCCAGCTTCTCCGCCTCCTCGAACATATCCTCGCGGAAAGTGCCCTTGAACAACCCGGCGGCAGCGATGGAAGACACGTGATGGAAGCAACCAGCGTCCATGGCCTGAGCCGCATTGACCGCGCTGCGGGTGCCCTCGATGTTGGTCGCCTGCTGGGCTTCTTCGTCGGCTCCCATGTCGTACACGGCAGCCAGATGGAAGAAGTGGTCTACCTGACCTTTCAGGGCATCCATTGTTTTGTCGTCAATCCCCAGGTTGGGGCTGGTCAGATCGCCGATAACGGCTTTTACCCGGCTCTCGTCAGCTCCCCAGCGTTCCCTCAGAATGTCCAACTTACCCAGGGATTGCTCCCGCACCAGTACATGTACCGTACCGCCACGTGCCAGGAGCTTTTCCACGAGAAAACGGCCGATGAATCCGGTGCCACCCGTCAGAAAGTAATTCATTGATAGTCCACCTTGCCTGTTGCTCAATTGTTGTCTGTCCCTACACCCAAACATCTACGACTAAAGTCTTATACTGTTTGGGAGCGCCGGCATTGTACTTAATTGCAACCCTCATGTATCGAACTTTTTTAGAGCATTTACTCTTGTAAGTCGTTGTTTTGTTTAGAGTAATTACTCTAGAATTCCTGCCGGGACTGTCAGGAACGCAGAAAACACCGCTAAAATCGACACACTGATTTTGAGCCTAGCACAAGGTTTTGGAGCTGCCCGAAAAACTGCCGAATTACCAGAAAGAAATGAAACCACCCTATAGCAATGACATAATCTGACCATATATCTACAACATGCAAACCACTCACTCCACACCGGATACCCAAGCATGAAGAAAGACGACGCCAACGCTGAACGCTATATCGCCATCGCCCGGGCCTGCCTGAAGGCCATTAACGATACCGCAGCAGAAGCCGGCTCTCGCGAGGAGAAAATCCAGGCGGTCTACCAGGCCATAGATGATGCCTTCCAGGCGGAATTTGCCGATTATCGACAGTCCGTCGCGGTGATGGGCACCGTGCTCGAACGCATTGCCTCCGGACAGCTGGATGCTGATACAGCTGCCTCTCTCGCCCGTAAAACCCTGGACCAGCAACCAGAGAATACCCGAAACGCACTGATCCACTGATCTCCGGAGCGAGTAACACCATGCCATCAGGTATCAACCGTATAGCCCACCATGTGCGCTGTCTGTCCCCGCTAGTCGCCCTTGTACTGTTCCTGGTCACCACCGCCCTTGCCCAAGCCGCCATCGAACCGGTGAAAAGTCCCAATGACCGGAACAGCTATCGGTACCTTGAACTGGATAACGGTCTGCAGGTGTTACTGGTGTCCTCTCCGGCTTCCGACAAAGCCGCTGCTTCCATGAACGTGGCGGTAGGCAGTGGCGATGATCCGGAGAACCGGGAAGGCCTGGCCCACTTCCTCGAACACATGCTGTTCCTCGGTACCGAGACATACCCCGATCCCGGCGAATATCAACAGTTCATCAAAAGCCATGGCGGCAGTCACAACGCCTTCACCTCGTTCCAGGACACCAACTATTTCTTTGATGTCCAGGCCGGGCACCTGGATGAGGCACTGGATCGCTTCGCCCAGCAGTTTTCAGCCCCCTTATTCACACCTGAATTGGTTGACCGGGAGCGACAGGCGGTACATTCGGAGTTCACCTCGAAGCAGAAAGATGATGGCCGCCGGGTTTACTCCGTCAAAAAAGCCGTCAGTAATCCGGAACACGCTTTCAGCCAATTTGCCGTGGGCAACCTGAGCACTCTCGAAAACACCGATGAACGCCCGCTGAGGCCGGACTTGATCGAGTTCTGGAAAAACCACTACTCGTCCAACCTGATGAGTCTGTCGGTGTATGGCCCTCAATCCCTCGACGAACTGGAAGCAATGGTCCGGGGCCGTTTCGACGCTATCGAGAACCGGCAGCTGGAACCGAAGGTTCACGACGCACCGCAGCTGAAGCCCGATCAACTGCCGGCCCGGGTCACCGTGGATGCCCTGAAAGACCTGCGCAGCCTGTCTCTGGCGTTTCCGATCCCCTCCCAACTGGAGAACTATCGCAGCAAACCCGCCAGTTACGTTGCCAACCTGCTGGGACATGAAGGCCCCGGCAGCCTGTTTGATACCCTGAAACAGGCCGGACTAGTGGAGAGCCTGTCAGCGGGTAGTGGTATGGATACGGGTACAGAGACCAGCCTGTTGCTGTCCATGTCATTAACTCCCGAGGGACTGGAGAACACCGACCGAATCATCCGGCTTGTGTTCGCCTACATCGACACCATTCGGGAACAGGGCATTTCGAAGGCGCGATTTGAGGAGGAGAAAAACCTGGCGGAAATCGATTTCAGGTTCCGTGAGCGCAGCCAGCCGGTCAGCGAAGTCATGCGCCTCTCCAGCCAACTGCGGCATTACCCCCCGGAGGATGTCCTCCGGGCTCCCTGGCTGCTGGAAACCTACGAACCGGATAAGTACCACGACATCCTGGAACGGCTAACGCCGGATAACGTGCTGATCACCGTGGTGGAACCGGAACCTGGTTTTGAGATACCCAGCCTGACCCAATGGTATCAGGCTGCCTGGAAACTGGAACCCGTCGATCCGTCGGTGATTGCAGCCGCTCCCGACCAGGCACTGGCCAGCCAGCTGCGCTTGCCGGAGCCTAACCCGTTTGTCCCCGAGAACCTGGACATGGTGTCTGGCGCGGATATGGATAAGCCGGTGGAGCTCACCAACCAGCACGGCCTTTCAGTCTGGTATGCCCGTGACACCCAATTCGGTACGCCCAAAGCCAACGTCTACATCAGCATTCGCACACCCCTGGCGCAAGCCTCCGCCCGCGGCAAGGTACTGACGGAACTGCTGGTGGATGCCGTCAACACCAACCTCAACGCCTGGGCCTACCCGGCGCACCTGGCGGGACTGGACTACAGCGTTTACTCCCACCTGCGCGGTGTAACCATCCGCGTGGGTGGCTACAGCGATAAACTACACATCCTGATGACACGCATCCTGACCCAGGTGGCGGACCCGCGTCTAACCCAGCAACGCTTTGATATTGCCCGTCAGAATGTGATCGAAAACCTGCAGAACAAGGCCAAGGAACGACCTGTCCAGCAGACTTCCGAAAAAGTGCAGACTCTGCTGATCGAGGGCGCCTGGAGCACCGAAGCACGCCTCCAGGCCGCACGGGAGGTCACTTTGGACGAGCTCCGGAACTTTGCCAGCGAATTGTTCGCTCACACCGATCCGGTCATGCTGGCCCACGGCAATCTGAGCCAGGCAGCGGCCCTGAACCTTGCCCAACAAGTCCGGGCCGTCGTGCTGAACGGTGCCGAGATCACTGAGGTGCCCCGCAGCATCGTACGGCAACTTCCCAAGGGCGAATCGGTCGTGCCTCTTTCCGTAGACCACCCGGATACCGGCTATACCCTCTATATGCAGGGAGACAACACCGGCTTCAGAGAACGCGCTGCCTTCCGGCTGCTGGGCCAGATCATCAGCAGCCCCTTCTATGAAGACATTCGCACGACCCGGCAATTGGGATACATCGTCTACGCCACACCCTTTGAAATGTTGGAGACGCCAGCACTCGGTTTTGTAGTGCAGTCCCCGGAAGCCTCAGACGAGGAAATCGACCAGGCGGTCCGTGAGTTTTCCGACACATTTGAAGAGCGCCTGGCGACCATCAGCGACAGTGACCTGGCACGTGAGAAGCAAGCGGTAATCAGCCAGCTGATGGAACAGGACCGCACCCTTGGTGAGGTGTCAGAGCGCTTCTGGCGGGAAATTGACCGGGAAGCGACGAATTTTGATTCACGGGAACAGCTGGTCCGGGCCGTCAAGACCGTTAGCAGGGACCAACTGATAGAAACTTACCGCAAGGCTGTTCTCGACCGGGAACGTGCCCTCAGAGTTGTTACCGGCGCCACGAAAACGAACGCCAACACCCTGGTCCAACACATACTGGACCAAGGGCCGGTCCCGGGCGTTTGACCCCGGAACCCGTTCAGCCTGGAGACTGGTCGAGGAATCGCTGCCAGTCTTCAGGCTCATCCACGTCCCAGCGGGGCGGCAGCAAACTCACCGACAGCCCCAACCCGGCCATTCTGGTACAGGTCTGATCGAGAACACTCCCGGTGCCCCAATTCACGCCATCCAGCATCCCGGCGACCACCCGGCGCGCCCCAATCATGACATAGCCACCATCATTGGAGGGCCCCAGAACCACATCGCTGGCATCCAGTTCTGCTACGGCCTGCCTGACGTAATCCGGGTCCACTGACGGGCAATCACTGCCGACCACCAAAGCCTTGTCATGATTTTCGAGTACCTGAGCCAACGCCGCCTCCATCCGTTGCCCCAGGTTTTCGCCCTGTTGGATCCCCATGGTGATCTGTGCCGAATCCAGTCTCGACAAAACCGGCGCCGCAGCGGCAGGCGCCGTATCCAGGGCACGATCCCACCAGAATTGAACCGGGAATCCGCTGGCGATGAGGTTGTCCAGAACCTCCAGACTCAACCTGACGTGAGCCGCCAACGCCCCACTGGATCCCAGCAGCGGCATCAGCCGGGTTTTTACCCTGCCCTCTTCCGGCCATTTGGAGAATTGCATAACCAATACTGACGACTCAGGGCTCTTGGGCATTACGGACATCCGAACGATAGGCGTTTGCCAGGGTTTCCGGTGATTCGCCGCGCCAATAGCGCCAGCGCAACCGCCACATGAGGAAGATAGTACGCCAGGCCCCGCCCTGTTCCCAGCGCCGGCTGTCCGTGACCACTGGGTCGGTGACACAGTATGGGCGTGACACCAGTCTCAGCCGCGAGCTCAGCTCAACATCCTCCATTAAAGGTATTTCCTTAAAGCCCCGGAGCGCTTCAAACACCGATCGCCGCACAAACAGGGCCTGATCACCGGTGGCGATGCCGGTCAACCAGGACCGCTGATTCATAAACCATTCAATGACACGGAACAGAGGACGCTTACCGCTCAGCCGGACATTGAAGCGCCCCCACGCATTGCGGCCGGCATGAAACCTCTCCAGCGCCGCTGGCGTCGATTCCGGCAGGTGCGAGTCCGCATGCAGAAACAGCAGGACATCACCAGTAGCCACCGCCGCCCCGGCATTCATCTGGCACGCTCGCCCGCGCCCGGACAACAGCACCCGATCACACAGGGGCTCGGCCAACTGTAAGGTACCGTCGTCACTACCACCATCCACAACGATCACCTGATGACCAGCCTCACGAAGCGGTACCAGGTGCTGTAGAGTAGCCGCAATGGTTGCCGCTTCCTGCCAGACCGGAACAATCACGCTCAACCTCAGCGGTTCTCCCGGATCGTCATCCCCTTGTGACGACTGCTCGCTCATCCGCAATATGCTCCTTACCTTGAAAATTCGAGCGGAGGCTCGATTACCTTTACCATAGCTATTCTAAACCAGTAGAGCTGTCAGGTGAGTATCACTATGCCATTGAAATACAGAATCATTCCCGTGACCCCGTTTCAACAGAACTGTTCCCTTATCTGGTGCGAGGAATCCGGGGCAGCAGCCGTTGTCGATCCGGGCGGTGATCTGGACAGGATCCGCGCAGCCATCGACGAAGAAGGTGTGAAAGTGGAGAAGATACTGCTGACCCACGCCCATATCGATCATGCCGGGGGCGCCGCGGAACTGGCAAGGGCGCTGGACCTTCCCATTGAAGGGCCCCACCGGGAAGACGATTTCTGGATTCAGGGCCTGCCCATGCAGGCACAGATGTTTGGGTTCCCGGCGCCGGAAATATTCACCCCGGACCGCTGGCTGGAGGATGGTGATCAGGTCACCGTCGGTAACCAGACACTGGACGTTCTGCACTGCCCCGGCCACACACCGGGTCACGTCGTGTTCTATCACCGCGAATCAAAACTGGCGCTGGTTGGGGATGTGCTGTTCCAGGGCTCCATCGGCCGCACCGATTTCCCGAAAGGCGACTACAACACCCTGGTGCGCTCTATCCAGGAAAAGCTATTCCCCCTGGGGGACGACATTGCCTTCGTGCCGGGCCACGGCCCCATGTCCACCTTCGGCCATGAAAAAGTCAGTAACCCCTTCGTGTCCGATCATCGGGGATAAATGCCCGCGGGCCCTTGAGACACATCACCGGGCCCGCTATCATACCCGCCTTCTGACGATATGCCCCCGTAGCTCATCTGGATAGAGCGTCCCCCTCCTAAGGGGAAGGTAGCAGGTTCGAGTCCTGCCGGGGGTACCATGCCGAAAGATATAACCTTTATTTTTCAGTATCTTAACTGACTTTTTGACGCATCACTGTGATACAAATCGGCTCCGCTCCGTGATACACACGAGATTAGAGCCAGGGATTCTTGTACCTGGAGATGCATCAAAATGATAGTGAATTTGGGCTTCGCAATGTCCATCAAGACTAAGTACATCCAAAAGCGCGGCAGAATATTTCAGTTCGTCCTTCGCGTTCCCTCTGACCTCGTAGATACCTACGGCAAACGCTTCATCAGAAAGTCTCTAAAAACTGAGGACCCCACTAAAGCTGTTCGAAGCGCGGAGCATTTGGCCAAGCGCTACAACATGGAGTTTTCAGCGCTCAGGGGAAGCAGCGACCTTTCACCAAGTGACGTGTTCGTTTCTGCAAATCATCTAGCTAAACAATACGGGTCATTCGATTACTTCGTTGAGAAAGTTGCCGAACCCAAGAGACAGGCTTTCGCTGCAGATTGCGAGGAGACTTATGAGACAGCCTCCATTGAAGACTTTCTCTCTCCGGCTGAGGTAACGACTTTAAGACTGCTTCAAAATCCCAGCGAGCTCAGATTGAGCGGCGTCATTGAGCTTTACCTTGAGCACAACCCAAAAGGTTCAGAGGAAGGCTTTGCGCGCCGCTGCAGACATTACTGGACCACGCTGATGGAGCTCACCGGAGATATTCCGTTCAGTGAATTGAGTCGACCTCATGCAAGAGCCTACGTTGATCGGTGCTTAGCTGAAGGCTCATCCACGGCGACCGTGAGACGTCGGATAAACCAGGTTCGAGCAGTGGTGAACCTGACTATCCACGAGACAGGCCAACAAAGAGCAAACCCTTTTAGCGCTCTGACCATTCCTGGCGAAGGGAAGGACGAGAAAAAACGTCGAGTTCCAACCAATACGGAACTCACCGAGATCGTGCAGAAACTTGAACCAGATGTGCGCTCCACATCGCTACTCATTCTGATGCAGCTGGAGACTGGCGCAAGAATTGGAGAGTTGGCAGGACTGGCGGTCGACGATATTGCTCTGAAACACCAAATCCCCCACATCATAATCCGCCCTCACCCCTGGCGAGACCTGAAAACATCTGTGAGTCGGAGAACAATCCCCTTAACTAGCCTTGCACTTATAGCAGCTGAGAATGCGGTCAAACAGCACGGCGGAGAGAATCCCGGTTTGTTCCCTCAGTATGCTAAAACTCGTGGCCAAGACTCTGCATCGGCAGCGGTCAACAAGCGTCTGAAAGGCTGGAACATCACTTCCCATTGTCTACGGCATAGCATGAAGGACAGGCTACGCAACGCGGGTGTCCCAAAAGATATCAGGGATGCTATTCAGGGCCACGGCTCCGGGGACATGGACGATGAGTATGGGTTGGGTTTCTCTCTGGATCGGAAACTAGAGGCTCTTCAAAAGGTCACGATAAAACTATCTGGAAGCCAAGAAAATCAGGCTGATCAGCGACAAATACCGCAACCATGAAGGTAACTATGGGCGTCACCAAGGTACCAGTTTACCGCTTGTTTTCGGTGTTACCGTAAATGCCACATTTCTCTATGTGCTTCCCAGCGCTTTGAAAACTATAGGGGGTGACACCCATGCCTCCTGACCCAAAGCTAACTTAAAGCCTTTGGTCAAGAGGCACGAATGCAAGCAGAGGTTCTAACCATCTGTTTTAACAAGATAATTAGGTGCTCCGATATTGAGTTGAGTTGATAACTTAAGCATAACTTTTGATCATGAGGCTCAGCTCTCACCCACAGTTACTATCAGGTTTCGTTCAACTAGGTAGAGCAATCCAGAAGGGTTCTAAACCTTAGTTAAGCATGGTTCATAGCCGAGCCTTTTCTCATACTCTTCGATCATGAGCAGACGTAGTTGATCTTCTACATCTTCTGATACGACAAATGAGTCGTGAATTCCAAGGCATGGCCGATCATCCTTGGCAAGACGCTCCATGACGCCTAGAGCGATTGAACTCTCCAAGTATTGGAGCCTCATCCATAGATCATTACTCATCAGTTCCTTGATTAGTGGATGCAGCTCAAACACTGTTTCTAAAAGTACTCCTGCCGTCATGCCAGTATCAACGGAGTAGTCCAACCAGGCCTCATGCAAGACCTTTTGAATAGAACGTCTGGCCTGCGTTACAGAACCGCAGTTCATAATCCGGGTCATAGCTGCCTTCAGTAATGGTCTGGGAATTGTTGGATGAGCGTAACAATCCTCTGGAGCTCGCAACCCTTTCAGGTGATAGCACATTCTGGGCTGGTGAGATGAGTAATCCAGTTCAATTGTTCTCATCCCATCAAACCGTAAGTGTCTACGATGGGCTTTCGGAATGCTCTGTAGTGGACTGAAGAGCCTCCCTCCCTGGTCAAAGCCATCACGGAAGTGTCTTCGGTAATTGATTAGAGCAGGAGGAATTTTACCCATGGCTAGCCTTTTAGGTATCCATCCCTCAACCAGATGAGACTGGCACACATTGGATATGAACTGAACTTGACGCCTCAATAGTTGAGTAGTCTGGTCATCCCTATAGTCAACTAACCTTCTCCCACCAGGGCCCTTCGATACCAATAACAGCGGCTCAGCATCATCGGTCAGCTTTTCAAGCTGGAGCCTTCCGATCACCTGGTCCAGCCAAATTGAAAACGCCTGCGTAGGCCGATATAAAGACCTCAGTCCTGCCATGTGTTCCTTGCCTTTGTACCCCCTCAAGACCACCTCCAAAAAGCCTATAGCCTCAAGAGCGTCCACTACTTTGCACCAAAGCTGATGACCAATCTGGTTGACCTTATACCGACTTGGAACGGAGAACCCCTGAGCTCGTCTCGGAACCCCGAGCACCGGTAGCCCCATAGGGTCAGAAAGAGTCAAGCATGAAAGCCTATGAACGTTGTATGTGATCACCGACAGAGCTTGAATGGCGGAAGGGCGGTACCTCTTGGAAACAACCCCAAGATAATCGGCAAGTTCTTCCAGAGGCTCTCCCATCAAGCCATTACGAGAAGTCGAAGGGGTTACCGGAAGCGTGTAGATCAAAGAACCCAAAGCCTTCGATGCGTTGTGGTCTTTGCTTATGGATAGCGAGGGCATACCTATCCCCTCATGATGAGCTACCTGGGTCATATCAGGTCCAACTGCACGGTACTGGCAGCTTTTCCCGAGGCTTCACTCTTGCTCCTGACGGAATAGAGCGGGCAGCTCCGGGAAGCACAGTTTCCTACTTGTATCCGCCAGCCACCGTTCTGGTTGGGGTCATAGATGCACTCAATACATTTCGCGTCGATCTTGCCTCTTAAACCTGGCTTGCGTAACTGTTTTTCGATGAGTTTTGCCTGTATGTCGTTAGTCATTCTCGGAACTCCTTATGTTTATTGTTTTTGGAGAGTCTTTCTCCTTTAGGGCGACAAAATCCCGCCCTATCCTTTGGGCCGACAAAACAACTCACCAGACCAAACCTATACCCGAGCTCAGGACCTTATCGACCTCCAGAGCGTTGATACAAAACACTTTTTTAGAGTTACAATAAAGGTCTAGCTGGGAAAGGAGATGCGACATGATCAGATATGACGATTTTGAAGGGACGAACGACGAGTTATCAGAACTGGTATCGTGCTTTTATCATGAACTCACAGGATTCAGGAGCGTGAAGGCGAGGAAGCAACATACGGACATGTTTGGCACTATCATTGAGTGTGGGGAGGAGTATTACTGCAGAGAGGTAGGCACTCAATTTGAAGACTACGTCAGGCTCTCAGCGAAATCGCTACGGGCATTCGCAGAAGTTCTTTTCCGACACAACCATGGACTGTTTGCGGCAGCTCAGGAGAGGCTGGACAAACGCCGGGAAGCTCTGAATCCCGCAAGTTTTATGTAGTGACCACGTCGTGAAAGATGAATGACCTGATTCTAATAGGCTGGTAGCTGTGCCTTAGGGTTAAGTAGAACCCAGCCCAAAGCTTCCAGCCTCACACGGGCAGCCAACCGCTTAGTTTCTGGGATTAAGGGCCGTATACAGTGTTTGACGGCTGACGCGGTACTCACTTGCTAACGCTTTCTTTTGCTCTCCCGCTCCGACCCTCATTCGTATCTCGGCGACCTGCTCGGAGGTCAGCTTTGGTTTCGCCCCAATTTGCTTGCCTTTCTTCCTGGCTTCAGCGATACCCTCACGCTGACGCTCGTTGATCATGGCCAGTTCAAACTCTGCACAAGCACCCAGCATCTGGAGCTGCAGTTTCTGGAACGGATTGTCCTCACCGGTGAAGGTCATGCGCTCCTTGTGGAACTGAAGGGTCACCCCTTTGCTTGTGACCTCCTCAACGAGTGCCAAGAGGTCAACCATGTTCCTTGCCAGCCTGTCGATGCTATGGACGTGGAGGTGGTCACCTTTCCGTATGTGCTTGAGGCAAGCCTGGAGCTCTGGCCGGTTCCTGTCCTTCCCGCTGACCTTGTCGGTGAAAGTCTGATCAAAGGTAATGCCAGTCTCTGCAAGCTGGCGGTCGGTGTTCTGGTCAACTGAACTGACCCGAATATAAGCAACGTGCTGTCCGCTCAAGTGATAACCCTCTGTGAGTTTAGGTGTCCATAAAACTCTAAGACTTATCATTACAGAGTGTCAAGAAATAGATTTTCGACTCATATTGACACGGAAGAATGCGGGCTAGAGAGATATGTAGAAGCGTGTCAGGAATGCTTACTCAACTGGACGCGGAGAAGACACAACGTTGGAGAGAAAGTTTTACCAACCGTTACTTGAATCCTGCTCACCTGCCCATAGTTTAAAATTTGGGCAGTGAGCTAAGTCGCCCTCAAGCGAAGGTAGATCGCAGATAACTCCCGTGCATATCGGCTGAGATTGCTGCCACCTTGGGGTTTAGGCTGTTCCTCAGGAAGCCTTCACGGCACTCGATTCAACACAGGTGAAACCAGCATGTCGCAGAACAGGAAGAAGACATCAAGTGAAGTTTCCTCCATCGCAGCGCGTACTCTCCAAGATCAGAATGCATCAGCCATAGCCAAGCGCTTAGCCGCATCAGCACTCTCCCAGTCAGGGACAACTAACCAAACAGGCGCTGAGCTAGAAGACATTGCATCTAAAGTGCTTAAAAGCAGTAAATATAGCGATGAAACCAAAACTCTAGCAGCCTCGGTCCTCTCCCAATCCAACAAAGGACGTTGACGTCAAGTCTCTAGACACACGACTGAATGGCACAAGGACGCGCCATATGGCAGCACAACCGACCCCTTCATTGTTTTACGGGACGGACGAGGGGGGGATACGGGGGAATATCAGAGCCCATCGCTTGATATAAAGGCGCTCGAATTTTTTTCATGAAAACATTTCAGTAAAAAACGGTATACCGACAGCTACTGATCACAGGTCCATTTCGGCTATTGAGAACTGGTTTAGCAACCGGTCTTGCTTATGGACTAATTAGCCAAACCTGCTTCCCCTGCTGCGTTACAACGCTATCGTTTGTTGCTGCCATTAATTCTCGAACATTTTGAGCCTTTTCATGATCGTCCTCCCACAGTTTCTCTGCCGATATTCCTGGCTGCACAGCAATCACCTCTATATTTATCCCAATGGGTTGCGTTGCTCGCAGACGTTCCAGTACCGCATCACGATCCCCTACTAAAAAGGGAGAATAGCCTTTCCCTGCGACCTGCTTTGTTCGCCTTTGAACATGCCCGATTAGCTGCTCTTTCCTCATAAAGCGCACGGATTTAACAGATTGCCCTGCTAACTCATATACATCATCAACTCGTCTTGCAGAAAGGGGCTCCCCTGTAGAACCTTTACAGTGGTACAGCGTTATCTTTACTCCATCATCTGGAAGAAATTGTCCCTGAATAAAATCAGCCGCTTCGCCCGAGCGATGATCAAAAATGAGAAAATCAGGATTGCCCTCTTGCAGTCGATCTTGAAGAAACTTCTGTACCGTTCTCCTATCGGGGTCATCTAAGTCAAACTCAATAGAACGTTCACAGCCTTCCCAGCTCATCGTACGGATGGCCTCGTGATTGAGTGCCGCGCCCTTTCCACGCTTTGTCAGCATATTTCCAACGAATGAGCTGAAACCTGTAGTAAAGAAAGTTAATGGATGATCGGCAAGCCATTCTTCAATGCACACCCATCGACCATGCTGCTCAACTTCGACAGTGAGCTCGGAAATTTGGTGCCAATGTGGATACTCTGAAAGAGTGAACTTCAGGTGCGCAGTATTCTGATCATCAGTGATCACGAATTCGACGTTCTGTTGGTCGCCGTTCGCCTTCACCGATTGTATTTCTAGGTCAAGTAAGGACGACTGGGTTCTTTGGGCGTTTGACCACCTGAACGAAGGTGGAGTTCGATAGGTATTAGGAGACCAGTCTGCAGCGAAAGTATCACACGGTATCTCGGTTAGCGGCTCACCGAACGGCAATCTATCAAGACCGGAGGGCCCAATTGTCTGTTTGTCGCTTACTATTCGAGCGTACAACTCATCCATCCACTTGATTAGGTTAGGGATACTACATTTCCCATTGGACCAAATGCGCCCGCCGCCACTCGCCCCTATTATCTCCTTGTTTCCGTTGATCTCGCCCCGGCCAAAAAAATGTCCCTGCACATAGTTCCCCGCATCTGCGTCCCGAATACCACGATCTGCTTGTGCTCCAGCCACAATTCGATAGGACTCTGCGGCAGGCATGGGTGAGTTATTTCTAATCCCCACACTGAAGAATTCTTGGCCGTTGAGCCCATTCAGGACCCCTCTGGCTTTCGCATAGTCTAAAGGCCGAATAGCTCCTTCAAAGAATTGCTCTAACAGTTCTCGGTATAAATAAGCCGCTTTTCGGGTCGAAGTAACAAACACGAAACTGGATTCAGGATAGAAACGAATCAAAGCACACTCGTGCTGAGAGTCCATTACCTCTGAACCAAATACCCAAGGTGTCGAAGTGTTCTCATTCATCATGATGACAACAGTGTTTTGGTCGTCACTTATCCAAGCATTGGTGACTATAAGTGACCTAACATTGCCTTCCACGCGATTGAAATCAGGAGCGTTTTCAACCCAGAAACCAGCCAAATGACGAGGGAGCCTCAGGTTTCCTGGATTGATTGCCTCATAGTCGATGCTCGACTTCGCTATCTCATCGAATGAATCCAGTGTCTCTTTGTCTTGTATTGAAAGGACTTGTTGAGCATCCGCAATGTTCGCGAGTAATAGCGACCAGTCAACGCCGCTTTGGTAAAGTTCCGCGCTTTCCGCATTGATGTTTTCCGGGAACGCGATAAAACTCGCCTCTCCAGTGCTCTCGTCATTAGTTCGAGCAAATCGTCCAATGAACTGTAGAGTTGGTACCAGAGATCTATGGGCCACATGCAATACAGCGATTTTGAACTTTGGGAAGTCATACCCCTCGCCAAACATATCCACACAAACGATTCCATCTAGCTCCCCGCTCTCGAGGTCATTCTCAATACGGGTAATGGATGGTTTTCCCAGTCTGCTGGACACTGCTTTGACTTTGAGACCAGCCCGGAGATACTTCTTCTCCAAGTCCTCAGCGCTTCGTATTTTGTCGGTGCGGATTAATGCACGATGGTCAAAGCCCGCAGCTTTGTCTTTTCGAAACACCTCGATAGCCATAGCAATAAGAGCTTCATCAATCGCTTCTCGAGAGGCTTCCACCTCAAGGTCCACGGGCACAAACTTCACCTTGCCGAACGCTTCTTCTTGAACAGCTCTTTGTAGTGGGTAGAAAAACACGACCTTTCCGGGAAGTTGCAACTTATCCCTTCTGAATGGTGTTGCAGACAACAGAACGTGTTGCGCATCTGGAGTGTGCTCAATGAGGGCTTTCCAGGTCCGAGCTGGAGAATGGTGTCCCTCATCAACGATAACTAAATCGAAAAGTCCATGTGGCGGAGCGGCTACGCCCTCCATTCCGGGACTGGCAGTGACAGGGGTTACGATTATCACATCTGCTGGGCCAACAGCATCTATCCAAGCTTGCTCTGTGCCTAACCTACCTTCTACAGCAACGACGACTGGAGAGGGAACTTGATCATGGCTTGGTAAAGCTCCCAGCCGTCTTAGGGTGTCAAGAGATTTGAACGCTTTAGATGTCTGCTTTCGAAGAGCATCGGTGGGGACGACGACTAAAACCCTTTTTGATGCAGCCACAAAGCAAAGTCCCTGCATGACTGCCGTTTTTCCATATCCTGTAGGCAGAGATACTATAGCCGGCTCAGTTTTAGCCAAAAAATGGCTTGCTACTGCGTGAAGTGCTCCAACTTGCCCGGGACGCAAACCTTGGTTGGGCCTTTCAGCTACCTTGTACTTAAAGTGATCTGCGTAGTCGAAGAAGTAACTCAAACCTTTTCCTTAATCTTCTATGCCAAGAATTTGGGCCTATTTTCGGGGGCTTAAACGACTTGATAGTCGATAGGTCTCGGTACTTCAATGGGATTTCTATCTACGAGTCAATTTATCGCTTACACAGCCGGAAGCTCAATCCAAATTCCCTTCCGTGCACGATAAGGCATCTGAAGGAGTCTCTAAGTATGTCTACACAGAAGACTGGTTCGTCTTTCCTTTCATTTCGGTCCCGCATTGATGACACCAGTCATTTGAAGCATGGCCAGGATGAGCTTGAGCGAGGGTTGATCTGAAGACGATTACAAAAACATTTCAGCAGTGCGCATAGCGAGCGGGGCCTCCAAGCCTCATTGTTATTAGCACCCTACAGGTATAGTCCATATTCCAGCCCGGCGCTAGCCATCACTCATAGAAGAGCACGTGCTCAACCTTTACGCGGTTGTTGCGCTTTGCTTTCCTACCAAACTCACTGCGACCGGGCATCATAGATAAGTGGTACTTCAGAAACGTGAAGGACAGCGACAAAGGGCAGGTGTTTAAGAGCAGTGCTTAGGCTTAAGACGGTACCGGTAGCTTCACTCCAGCTGCTTCTGGCGCATTCTCCTATGCTCTAATCATAGGCTAGGAGTGTCTACTGCACCGGGGTAAGTCCAATCATGAGCTAGGAGTGTCCGCTGCTGAGGGGTAAGTCAGCCCTTTTCGTCCTCAACCGTATAACCATATGTCATGTACATCTCTCGCGTTAGTGGTTTACGCCTCTTCGCGACTTTAATCCTTTCTAGCTCTTCTCTATCGAAAGTTTCCAAGTATTTATTGCCGATTATCATTTGCTCAGGGCCAACATAATCATCACAAACGCCATGTTCGCAGTAGTGGACATTTTCAAAGATATCTCGATAGCTCGTCACAAAAGCTTGTGTAAGTGCTGGTAGAGAGGCCTTGATCAGAATAAAGACCTCTTCATTCACAGCAATTTTCGGAATTTCGTATGCGGTCAAGTAATATTCACCATTCCAGCACTTGATAAAAATCTCAGTGTTAAGGGCAACACCTGTAGTTGCCCCCGCTAAACCGGACACCGCCTCATTCATTTGATGCCAGTTCTGCCCGGTACTCCCAGGGCGATTTCATTTTCAGCCCCTTGTGCGGGTGGCTGCGGTTATAGTCCTCGATCCATTCCGGCAACCTGGCCATCACCGTGGCGGCATCAGGAAGATCGTTCAGGTACACATAGTCCCGTTTGAATGTCTTCACGAAGGCCTCGGCCATGCCGTTGCTCTGAGGGCTTCTGACCGGTGTGGTACACACCACAAAGCCCAGAGAGGACGCGAAGGCTCGCGTTTCTTTGGCAATGTAGCAGCTGCCATTATCCGTCAGCCATTCCAGCGGGTGCGGCACCCGCTCTGACTGGCCGAAGCGATATTCCAGACTTTCCAGAAGTAAGTCCTGAACCATCTCAGCCGTGATCCCACCAGTGGTCGCCACATAACGCATCAGCTCGCGATCACAGCAGTCCAGGCTGAAGGCCACGCGAACGACTTCCTTGTTCCAGCAGCGGATCTCAAAGCCATCCGAGCACCAACGAAGGTCCGGCTTCAACGTAATGACCTGGCCGTTGTGACAGCGTTCCTGAGGTCGGCCTGTATACCGGGGCAACAACAGCCCATCCTGCTTCATCAATCGGTACACGCGTTTGTGGTTCACTCGCTCGTCGTTTGCTGCCAGCAAACGATTCAGCCGTGCGGTGATCCTTCGATAGCCATTGGCCGCACGGGCATCGCACAGTTCTCGGATAACTGGCAAATGCCGGTCGTCATCCTGCTTGCTGTATCTCGGGCTTCTGCCTTTCTGGCGACCATGAAGGCGATCCAGAAGATTGGAGCGCGATACCTTCAGCACTTCCGCAACCCGTTTCAGAGGGTATCGTCCGGTGGCAGCAACGGCATGCGCGAGATCAACTTTTTTGACTGAGCCACCTCCAGGGCTTCTCGGAGTATTTCAGCTTCCATCGTCTTGCGGCCCAACATCCGCTCAAGCTCCCGAACCTTCTTGTTCAGGGCTTTCATCTCGGATGCACTGACTACCTCATCACCGGATTCAATCGCGGACATGCCACCGTCTTTCATCAGCTTCTTCCAACGGAACAACAGACTTGCTGATATACCATGACGCCGGGCTACAAGCGACACCGACATGCCTGGCCGCTCACACTCCGCGACCATGAATGCCTTCTCCTGCGCGGAATACCGGCGACGACGCTGCACTCCGGTTATGACTTCGATTCTCTCCACCTTGGACACTCCTTTGCACTAGGTCTATGCCTAGGGCTTTGCTTCTACCAAGGTGTCCGGTTTAAATGGGGGCTACTACAACACCTAATCCCGCATTTTCTATACGCATATAGATATAGCGGTCTAATGAAGAGCTTGTAACGCAGCACTCTTTAAACTCAAATTGCCTATTCGGACCAAAATACTCCTTTGAACGGCGGTCAACAGCCTCGGCAATAAGCACCGGCCGAACGCTTTGGTCTCTCTCCTTTCTAGCTCTTTCTCGACTTTCCCGAATGTTCTTTTGGAACAGATACAGCGTGACCCCAATGGAAAAAAGGCCCAGAAGTAGCGGCGTGTAGTACCTCAGAAAATGTTGGACAGGCCAATCCAACAGTGTCATCAGGCCAACAATTGATAGAGATAAGACTGTGATAGCTAAGGCGCACCAGCCAAAAGCCAAGAAGAACTCGGCCACTACCCCAGCTGCAAACTTTAACCCTTCGGGCATCCGCATACATTGCTTGTCCATTCGCTATGAATACATAACCTTAGCATAGCCTCAGACACTGGGCGGGGTTACGTCTCGACAGTAACCACAGATCGTTTTCAGAAGGCAGCGTATTCGCTGAGGATTATAGCCTTGCGATAATACCGTTATCACACACGGTAATACTTCCTAAGTGGTGAATCTAGCCTTGGATTGTGAATTAGGGTACTGACCGCCACTTTTGCTTTTACGACAAAAACATCTAGATAGTCGAATGGCTAAATCAAGGTGCGCTTCCAACTCGACTCGAATAATGAGAACCTTTCCCCCTTGAAAACAAGGAGCTATTCACATGGAGACACTTCCGGGACTAAGAGAGCTACCGAGAAAAGCTATTGCTGAGATGGAATTCCATGAAAACCAAGCGGACGCAGCGTACGAATTCTGCGTACTGCAGCGAGTTTCGGCTGTTGACAAGGACTTCAAGCGAGTGAGTTTTAAATTCGTCATTTTCGACGATTGCTATTTCCGGAATTGCAAATTTGAAGACTGTGACTTTACTGGCGCTCAGTTCAAAGACTCAAGTTTCAGAGGGAGTTGCTTTCCTGGTAGTTGCTTTAACTACACAAGATTCCGGAACTGCAGAATTACACCAAACTTGATATCCCAGAATCTTCCAGGTTGGGAGAACGTTGCTCTCGAATTTGCTCAGGGTCTTCGAGTGAATTTCGCACAAACCGGAGATGTTGACGGAGTAAATCGAGCAATCAAGGCCGAGCTAAGGGCAACGAGAGTTCACCTCCGAAAAGCTGCATGGAGTGGAGAAACCCATTACAGAAATAAATACCAAGGGTTAGAGCGGTTGGCATTTGGCTGGAGGAGTACAGTTTTTGAAATCTTCGAATTCGTGTGGGGAAATGGCGAGTCTCTGTCCAAGCTTTTCAGAACAATTGCTTTGGTAATAGTCATTTGCAGTCTCGTCTACGTTGGGCAAGACTACGAATTTGAAAAGGCTATCATTGAAGCAGTAAGAACGTTTTTAGGCACCTCTACGACCGAAAATGTTGTTCCGTTGCTTCATGAATCAATGGCAGCCTCCCGCTTTGTACTTCTTGGCCTGTTCGTCTCTGTGTTAGTCAAAAGACTGTCAAGGAGATAGAGAGATGACGGACATTTACGCCTTTGGCTCAATCGTTTCAGGAGATTTTGACGACGGCTCAGATACCGACATCCTGGTAATAGAGGCGCCCTGTGACGACAACCTGTACCCTACAGACTGGTCGGTGTATACCAGAGAGCGAATTAATGAACTCTATCGCAGAGGAACGCTTTTCTCTTGGCATATTCACCTAGAGGCAACACCTCTTTACAGTGCCTCTGGCAGGGGCTATCTCGAATCACTGGGTCCACCAGCACCTTACACTCAAGCGAAAAACGAAATCGCTGCTCTCAAGTCACTCGCGGAGGTTGCGCTGAGCGAGTTAGCCGCGGGCACACCTTCGTCAATCTATGAGTTAGGTATTCTTGGGGTCGCTCTTCGAGACATAGGCATGGCTGCTTCTAAACCCCTGAATGGGAACTTTTGCTTTTCCAAGAAAGCGCCTTACTTCCTTAAAGGTATTGAGTTACCTATCAAGCAAAGTGACTATCGTCATCTGATCAACTGCAGACGAGCAACAACTCGAGGTCACCAAGTAGACTACGACCATTCGCAACGTCTCCAAATTGTCGCTCTAACTGATGTTATTTTGGCATGGTGTGGAAAGGTATTTACTCAAGTAAGCGGCTGCGAAAAATGAAAAAATTTCTTAACAGGCTGGACATCGAACGCAATGCTTTAAAACCCACGAATCATAAATTCGGGGAACCACAGCTTTGTGGGTTGACCGAGAAAGCCATAGAAAAATGGTCTTCAAAGCACCCAGAGTGCAGAGACGAAATCTACAAATGCCTTCTGGCCGTGTCCATGTCCGTGAGATCTCTGAGTGACCGGAGTGGTGAGCGTTTTGACGAACGATATATGGCTGACAGCGGCACAGCAAAAGAAGAGGTTCAACGGCTTCTAAAGCTACTAAAAACCTAATGGAGACCCTCAAAAAAACCTCATCTGAATAGCCTCCTGTCTCGTTTCCTAAACTCAGAAAAAAGCTGCGACTAAATGTCCTTAGAAAAAGCCATCAAGAAGAACTCTGAACTGCTAAAACGGCAAGCATCTGACATAAAGTACCGTCATGATACTTGGTTGATACACGCTAAACCTTTAGTTACCAAATTCTTCGAGGATGCCATTCGTCAGCTGTCAGAGCATGACTACAGCTTTCATCCGTGGATATCGACCGATCAGCTTTCAAGTTCTGAAGAGTTGATCATGCTCAAGCTGAAACCTAGGGTTTTTGCTAGCGTGAAAACTCCGGAGCGGCGTTCGATGCTCTACGAGGAAGGCTGCACACTCTCATGCTCTAAGTGGCACGACGGCACTTTGGTTTTCTTCGTATACCCGTTTAAATCTGAAAAGCATGAAATGCAACAGAAAGAGTTCATGATCGCTGGTCCGTTAGACCCAATGGATGTCAGCACTAAACAACTCGAAAAGTACTTCAAGAAGTTCTTGTTTGTAGCCAACGTTTCCAGTCTCTCGATAGGCATGGCATCTCGACAGCCCTTTTTAAGATTCCACCTAGCTTGGCTGACAATTAATGATGTAAGAAACAACAAACGGCTTACCGAAAATCTCAAAAGAGGGGTTGTCCGAAAAAGCCAAGCAGTCATTTTTGCCATTATCACCGCCTTTATTTCAGGTTGGCTGGCTAAAACATACCTCGGATAGCCAGTAACCAGACTTCACAGCATTCTCCGGTAAGCTTCTAACGACCGGCTACACTAATAGGTCAGCTCACTGCATTGCACACCGTGCGACTGCCCCGGTCATTGATCAGGCAATACGTGATACAAAATGTGATACAACCTGTGGTACATTCGATTTGCCGCAGCTGATGCGTTATTTAAAAACAATTAGTTACTGCCCCTCCTAAGGGGAAGGTAGCAGGTTCGAGTCCTGCCGGGGGTACCATTCTCAA
>JAKLLS010000109.1 GCA_022014155.1 Marinobacter sp.
GTGGCCTGTCCAGGCAGAGGGATCAAGCTATGCGGTACCTGCAAACTTTTAATCGTCGCCTGCGGCAAATCCGTGAAGCCGGGCATCTTTCCCGTGAGGATGTGGCGCGGATGTGCGGTGTCGACGAAGCCCGGGTTTCAAGCTGGGAGGCCTCGGACAGCCGGCAGCGCAGTTACCCCGGCGTAGCGGAACTGCTCGATGTGTGTATACATACGGAGACGCCGTTGGAAAGCTTGGTGGACCTGGAAGCCAGTGCCGACAACAGCCAATTGGAACTGCCCGGTCTGGCGTTCAGTAACAGTGATGATCTGGGAGTGGCGCTGGCGGAGCTCGAAAAGGAATTGAGCCGCGTACAGCTCTCGGAGGAGGAGTTGGAACTGTTGCGCCGGTTTCGCAAGACTTCCGGGGAAAACCGGCGCATGATTCTTCAGATCTTGGGCCGGTAGCCCGGCCCCGATACCTTACTTGCCTTTCTTGTAGATGTTCTCGTAGACATAATTGGTGGCGTCCACGAAGCCATCAATGCTGCCGCAGTCAAACCGCCGCCCTTTGAATTTATAGGCCAGCACACAACCGTTCTTCGCCTGTTCAAGCAGCGCATCGGTGATCTGTACTTCACCGTTCTTGCCCGGAGGCGTGCGCTCAATGATGTCAAAAATGTCGGGCGTCAGGATGTAACGACCAATGATCGCGAGATTGCTGGGAGCGTCTTCCGGTGAGGGTTTTTCAACCATATCGGTGATGCGGTACAGGCCGTCTTTCATGGACTCACCGGCAATCACACCGTATTTGTGAGTTTCGTCAGCCGGCACTTCCTCAATAGCAACGATGGAACAACGGAACTGATTGTACAGTCTGACCATTTGCGCGAGGACACCTTCACCCGCACCGTCTTCCACGCAGAAATCATCCGCAAGAACCACTGCAAAGGGGTTGTCACCCACCAGATTACGGCCAGTCAGAATGGCATGGCCCAGGCCTTTCATCTCGTTCTGACGGGTAAAGGCAAAGGAATTGTTGTCGATCAGATCGCGAATGGAGGTTAACAGGTCTTCTTTTCCAGAGCCTGCAATCTGATGTTCCAGCTCGTAACTGATATCAAAATGATCTTCGATGGCGCGCTTGCCCCGTCCGGTGACAAACCCGAACTCATGAATGCCGGCTTCTGCGGCTTCTTCCACGCCATATTGCACCAGAGGCTTGTTCACAATTGGCAGAATTTCCTTGGGCATGGCCTTGGTCGCAGGGAGAAAGCGGGTGCCGTACCCGGCAACGGGGAAGAGGCACTTTTTGATCATAATGTTCGTCCTTATATCGTTTTAGGGCACTACCTGCCATAAAGGCTGAATCACGAAATGTGCCAAGTGTAACCAAGTTATTGGTGCAAATGGAGGTTCTGATTGTGAAATGTATATTTTGGTAATAACGGGGACTCGCTCACCCTTGGCGTGGCTCATTGATTTAAATAGAAAAAGCTTTCACATGGCTCTGTAACATACTGTTTTGGAAAAAGATTAACTTTGTAATTTTTGGCAACAGCGAATGGATTTGTGGTCTCTGATGCAATACAGTCTGCCGTGACAAGTTTTTAAGAATCGCCGGATGCCCCTTCAACCGGGGCCAGACTATCTAGCAGGATCAGAGACTTTGAAATATCCCCTGTTGATCGCACTGATGTTGTGCGTTCTCAGCCAGTCCCTCTACGCGCAATCCTCGGGTTCCTGGTTGCGTAATGGATGGCAGCCCTACGCCAATAACTTTTCGGGGGGTGACGGGGCGTTCCGAGAGGAACGCGAACACTGGCTACGTTCCCGGCTGAAATTTTCTGGTAAAACCTCGCTAACCAGTGATGGCCTGGATGGCGTCATTGGCGTGTCGGCTGACAGCCTGGTCGGTCGCAGTGATGATATTAGTTTTAATTACAGGGACCTGCAGTCAAGAAAAGACGGCAGTGACCTCAACTCAACATCGGTTCATTACCGGTTTCCAGCCGGGGCGAATGAGCTGAACCTGAAGACCTCCAGTTCCCGCTACCATCATGCGGTCAGCGATTCAGGCCGGCGCTATAATGCCAGCGGTGACTCCCGGGCGCTGGGTATCGGGGCAAGCCGGCCCCTGTTTTCTCGATATGGCGTGGCGATTGACGGAGTCGCGCGTCATAAGGGCAGGGACAGTCGGACCTATGAGGAGGGCAGCCTGGTGTCGGAGTCCAGCTACCAGTTGTCTTCCCTGGGGATCGAAGCCCATGGACGCCATGAATTGCTGGACGGCCTCCACGCGAATACCGGTATTCTTGCCGTCAGCGGTCGCGAGTACACGGCAACGGACTATCTGTTGAAAGATAATGTCGGTGAGAAAGGCGAGTTTTACAAAGTCGCCATGTCTGCATCGATTGAGCAGGAACTCTGGCGCTGGCGCTGGAGGATTCATGGCCGTTATCAGTTTGCGGATGAAGATCTGCCGGTTTCGGAATATCTAACGGTAGCCGGCCCATCCATGATTGCGGGTTTCAACGGACAATCTGTATCAGCTTTGCAGGGTGGATGGCTGCGCATGGACACCGCCAGTCCCTCATGGCAAGTGCCTTTTGTGGATGGCGTGTTGTCCAGCGTTAACTTCTCTTTGCTTCAAGGCTGGGTTCCTTACTCGGAAATGCAGTCAGGCAGACATGGTCGCGCCAGCGCGGGTCAGGTCTCGCTAACACTCAAGGGGCGAGCCTTCTCAGCGGATGTCAGTGTTGGTCGTATGATTCGTACGTCCACGGTGGCTATGACAATGCCAGACAATCCGGACGTCCGCTTTTCGTTAACCATGGGTATCTGATCCCTTATTTTTCCCGTCTTCTCCCTGTCTTACAAATTTTCCCGTCTTACAAAGATGTCACTTGAGACGGCGCCGGTAGCCGGTGCTACATTAAAATCTTGAGGAAAGGCATCAAGGTAGAGGCTCCATGAGTTCAGGGACAAGATGGCTTATTGGTTTTATATTGCTGGGGGTGTTCTACGCCACCGGAGTTTGGGCCCTTGAATTCGATGATATTGTCGATAAAGCCAGAGAAAAGGCTGAAGCCGCGTATCAGCCACCGCCAGAGGTACCGGGATTTCTCAGGGATTTGAGCTACAGGGATTACCAATCCATTCGCTTTAATCCGGAAGCCAGTTTATGGAGAGATGGGCGTTCCCGTTTCCAGGTGATGTTGGTGCCACCCGGAAGTTACTACACCCATACTGTAAAGCTGAATGTAGTAGATGCCAGTGGTGTCGAACCTATTCCATTCGATAAATCCGCATTCAGTGTCCCGGACCCGGAGTTGGCGAAGCGGATCCCCGCTGACCTGGGTTATTCTGGCTTTAAGCTGACCTACCCAATGGGCGACGGCACGGAGCAGAATCAGTTTCTGGTTTTTGCTGGTGCCAGTTATTTTCGTGGCGTTGGCGCCGAAAACCGTTTTGGCCTGTCTGCTCGAGGTATCGCTATTGATACCGGCCTTCCCTCCGGGGAGGAGGTGCCATCCTTCGTTGAGTTCTGGCTTGAGCGGCCAGGCGCAGGCAGCGACCGTGTTCGGGTATATGGGTTGCTGGATGGCCCCAGTGTTACCGGCGCCTACCGTTTTGATGTCCAGCCCGGCCCCGCCACCCGGATAGACGTGACTGCCGAACTGTTTTTCCGTAACCAGGTGGAGCAGCCGGGTCTGGCGCCACTGACCTCCATGTTTTACTACGGTGAGAATACTGCCCGACCCATGGGGGAATGGAGGCCGCAGGTACACGATTCCGATGGCCTCCTGGTTCATGACCGTGGCACCGGAGAATGGTTGTGGCGTCCACTGGTCAACCCTTTGCGTCTCAGGCTTAGTTATCTGCAAGTGAATCATCTGGGCGGGTTCGGGCTTATGAGGCGTGACACGGCCTATCACGAGTTCGAGGATGCCGAAGCCCGTTATGATCAGAGGCCAAGTGCCTGGGTGTCGCCGCGCCAGGGCTGGTCCGATGGTGAGGTTGTGCTGATTGAGATCCCGACGGATTCGGAGATCAACGACAACATTGTCGCGTTCTGGAAACCGAAAGATCCAGTTCACAAAGGTGAGCATCGAAAGTTGACCTACAGCCTGCGTTTTGGCGGAAAAGAGATCGCAGATCAGGATTCTGGTCGCGCGGTGCAAACCTTTGTGGGAGACGGTAATCGCGTCGGCGGCGGCAACGTGGAAAATGCTTACCGGATTATTGTCGACTTTGCCGGCGGGCCTCTGGATAAGCTGGAGCCCGATGCGCCAGTAGTCAGCAAGGTCAGTGAGGGAAGTGGCAATGCTGACGCAGTGGAGATCATTGAGCACTTTGTCGAGCACATTGAGGCCGACGACAACTGGAGGCTATCGATGCTGGTTCGTCCCGCAGATAAAGGGGCCCCCGTACTTCGTGCTCAGCTCATGCTTGATAATAAGCCGCTCACCGAAACCTGGACCTATTCACTGGCCCCGGATTCAGGAATAGGTCAGGGCCGATAACACAGGAGCACGCTGATGTCAGAAACAGTATGTCAGCTGGCACTGGAAAGGGTGCTGACTTTCCTACGGGAAAGCGAAGTAGGTCTGGACGCCGAAACCTGTCGGAAGGCATTGCGACTGGTTGATGATGCGCTGACTGAGGGCGACGGCCCGGATCTGCCAGCGCGTTGCGTTGACCGGGTTCCAGAGTACTTCAGTCTGCCGGAGATGGATGTTCCACCTCCAGGCCCCCCGATTGAGCGTGGTCACATTGGGTATTATCCCCATGACTGAAGCTGCGAACAGTACTATTCCGATGCATTCAACGAACTGGAGGCGTGTGGCCACCGTTCGGCGACTCTTCCTGACTCTTTTTGTCGTAGGCCAAACCGTTATTGCCAGTTACTTTCTGCTCTGGATTTTGCCGTATCACGGGGGAACGCTGGTCGAAATCTGTCTGCTGGTGTTGTTTATTCTCCTTTATATGTGGATCGCCATCGGCTTCTGGACGGCTGTATACGGTTTTTTGCTCAGGCTGGTCGGGGGTGACCGTCACAGTCTTCTTCATCGCCATCGGGGAAAGGCGCTTGAAAACACGGCACTGGCAAAGACGGCCATTGTTATGCCGATCTACCATGAACCTGTGCAATGGACGCTCAGTGGCCTGAAAGCGGTATACCGGGATATTGAACGGACAGGGCACCTTGATCAATTCGAGTTCCACATACTCTCGGACAGCCGGGACCCCAATGTCTGGCTTGAAGAGCAGACTCAGTGGCACCGCCTATGCGAGGAGCTTGGGGCAGAGGGGCGCCTGTTTTATCGTCGTCGGCGGGTCAACCTCAACTTCAAGAGTGGCAATGTTGCTGACTTTCTCCGGAGATGGGGCAGGCGTTACCGCTACATGGTGGTGCTTGATGCTGACAGCCTGCTAAGTGCGGGAACCATTGTGAGAATGGTGCAACTGATGGAGCGGGAGCCCAATGTCGGTATATTGCAAACCGCCCCCACCGTCATTAACGGAGAATCCCTGTTTGCCCGGGTCCAACAGTTCTCTAATCGCCTCTATTCCGCTCTGTTCGCAACCGGTCTGGCCGCCATACAGATGGGGGACGCCGTGTTTTGGGGACACAACGCCATCCTTCGCATTCAGCCGTTCATGGCGCATTGCGGCCTGCGTAAACTTCGTGGGATCGGTCTGTTCCGCGGGCCGATCATGAGTCATGATTTCGTGGAAGCCGCCTACATGGGCAGGGCGGGCTATGAGGTATGGCTTGAACCCGGGTTTGGAAACAGCTTCGAAGAATCACCACCGTCGATTTCCGATGAGCTTTCCAGGGACAAACGCTGGTCCAAGGGTAATCTCCAGCACCTTTGGATTCTGCTGTTCGGGCGCAAACTCCGCCTGGCTCACCGGATGGCGCTGCTCAATGGCATTATGGCCTATCTGGCTTCCCCCCTCTGGTTAGCCTTTCTGATACTGACCACCGTGGCAGCCGTGCAGATGACCGTCGCCAGCATCAATTACTTTCCGGAAGGGCGCGAAGGGCTGTTTCCGCTGTGGCCGGAATGGCGACCGGAATGGGCTCTGGGCCTTGCGCTGAGCACCCTGTCACTGCTGTTCTTTCCGAAATTCCTGGCCATTCTGGACGCGGTAATCCATGGTTTTGCAAAGAGTTTCGGCGGGTTTTGGCGGCTACTTCTAAGTGTGTTGTTGGAGATTGTGGTTTCGGTTTTGCTGGCTCCGGTAAGAATGATGGCCCACAGCCGTTATGTGCTGGGCGCCCTTTTAAACCTGTCCCTGTCCTGGGCGGGGCAGAATCGCACCGAAGAGACCACATGGCGGGACGCATTTCTGACCCAGTTTCCGGGAATGCTGGTGGGGGCTGGATGGTCCGCTTTTGCCTGGAGCCTGGACCCGATGTTTTTTTTCTGGTCGTTACCTGTGGCGGTACCTCTGGTTTTGGCGGCCCCGACGTCTGTGGTGCTAAGTCGTATTGGTTTGGGGCGGGCCTTCAGGTCAAGCGGGTTGCTGGTGATTCCCGAGGAGATCACGCCGGTAGAGGTATTAGATGACGCGAGAACAGCACGGGCAGTGAACGATGTGAACTCTGTGCTGACTGCGGTGGAAGCGGCCGTGGTTCGACCACGGCTTAACCGTCTTCATCTCGCCCTGGCAAGGCCTCATCGCCCACCCATCAGGGCCGGGTTACTGGCTCCTTTGGTCTCGCGGCTCGGTAATGAAGGCCCGGACTCCCTGTCTCGGAGTGAGCTCAACCAACTGTTTAGCGATCGTGCATCCCTGGAGAAGCTGCATCGGATGGCCTGGCGTTCGCCGCCGGACAGTTTCTGGGGGAAGCGAATAAGCAGCCTGAGTAGGGCGGAACTGAAACGGTAGAATGGAGCAGGGCATGGATCGACGCACATTGATCAAGGTTTTTGTCAGCCTGGCTGGCGTCCAGGCTCTACCTCTATCAGCATTGTTATACACTCGCCCTGGCCTGGCTGGCACGGTTGGTGGGCCCAAACCGTTCAGTTACGGATGGCTTAAGGGGCATGCCCGGGCATTGGCTGGCGGACCCTGGGTGTCGAGGGAGGGAGACCTTCCCGATTCCTTGAAGGGCTTGTCCTGGGACGATTACCAGGCCATTCGCTTTCGCCCGGATAAAGCCCTTTGGCGTAACGATCACAATGCATTTCGGGTCCAGCTTTTCCATCTTGGCCTGTACTTCAAATCAC
The DNA here is from genome assembly GCA_022014155.1 of Marinobacter sp. Lineage (GTDB taxonomy): Bacteria > Pseudomonadota > Gammaproteobacteria > Pseudomonadales > Oleiphilaceae > Marinobacter. Next base: position 7,223 of record JAKLLS010000109.1, read on the forward strand.
CGGTTCGGATCTATGAGGTAGAAAACGGAAAGGCCCGGGAACTGGTCTACAAACCGGAGTACTTCGAGTATGACGGCGATCAGCCGCTGGGTTCACTGCCAGAGGATCTGGGTTATGCCGGGTTCCGGATTCATTTCCATACTGACTACGAGCGTGACCTGGCGGCTTTCCTGGGAGCCAGTTACTTCAGGGCTGTCGGATCAGAGATGCAGTACGGACTTTCTGCCAGGGGGCTGGCCATTGATACCGCTCTGGATGGTGAAGAGGAGTTCCCTCAATTCACAGCGTTCTGGCTGGAAAAGCCGCAATCTGGCAATGACCATCTGGTGGTCTACGCGTTGCTGGATTCACCCAGCACTACCGGCGCCTACTCTTTTACGTTAACACCTGGACGTACCATGGAAATGAGGGTGGATGTGGCCTTATACCCTCGTAAACCGATTGAGCGTGTGGGTATTGCGCCCCTTACCAGCATGTATCAGACCGGAGAGAACGATCGACGCATGGCTTACGACTGGCGTCCGGAAATTCATGACTCGGACGGACTTGCGATTCAGAATGGCAAGGGAGAATGGCTGTGGCGCCCGCTGGTTAATCCCCGTTCGATACGGACAAGCAGCTTTGTTGACAATAATCCCCGGGGGTTCGGCTTGCTTCAGCGAGACCGGCGATTCGCCAATTACCAGGATGACGGGGTGTTTTACAACAAGCGCCCGAGTGCCTGGGTAAGGCCTCATGATGACTGGGGCGAGGGCAGTGTCATGCTGGTGGAGATCCCCACCAGGGATGAGACTTTTGACAATATCGTGGCCTTCTGGAACCCCGAGCAGCCGCTGGAACCGGGACGGGAATATCTCTACGCCTACACGCTTTCCTGGGGTGCGGAACCCCCGATGAAACCCGTGGACCTGGCAACAGTTCGTGCGACCAGGACGGGCCTGGGCGGCGTGGTAGGGCAGGAGAGAACGTATTTTTCCTGGCGGTTCGCGATCGATTTTGCAGGAGGTCCGCTATCCATGCTGGCGGAGGACGCTCAGGTAACGGCGGTCATAACGGCAAGCCGGGGAGAGGTCGAAATTACGTCGGCGCGCCCACTCGCCTCTATTAATGGTTACCGCGCCATGTTTGACCTGGTGCCAGATGATTCATTGGAGCCCATTGACCTGCGTTTGCAGCTCAAACTCAAAGGTCAGGTGTTGACCGAGACCTGGCTGTATCAGTACACACCACCCCCCAAGGAAGAACGTATGCTTTACTGATAGGACTGGGCATTTCGTGTTAACAATAAAGTTACCCGGAGTCCATGGATTGTTGACAATAAGGTTGTGAAGGCGTAGATTTCCGGTAATTCCAGTCACTATTGTTGACAATATATGCCGGAAATCATCTCTCAGTCCTACACTCGCGCCGACGAAGCTTTCGATTGTCTGCAAACGGCTATCGTTAAAGGCGATCTCTCCCCGGGAGAAAAGATCGGCGAAGTCGAGTTGTGTGCCCGCTTTAACCTCACCCGTGGCCCTCTGCGTGAAGCACTGGGGCGTCTAGAATCCCGTGGTCTTCTCGTACGGCGCCCCCATGCCGGGGTGAAGGTGGTATCCGTCAGCACCGAGGAGCTGATGGAGCTCTATCGTATCCGCGAAGTCATGGAAGGCCTGGCGGCCCGCCAGGCAGCGGAGCGCATGACGGACACAGAAATCGCAGATCTCTACGCCACCCTCGACAGCCACGAAACCATGATTGAGCAGGCCCAGGGCCAGGCCTACTATCAGGCAGAGGGGGATTACGACTTCCACCACCGGATCGCCACCGGCAGCCGTAACACCAAACTCGCACAAATGCTGCTGGGTGATCTTTACTATATGGTCCGGATGTACCGTTATCGATTGAGCACCGCCTCCGGCCGCCCACATATGGCCTTGGGCGAGCATCGTCGAATTGTCGAAGCGATCGCTCAGCGGGACGGAGAGCTGGCGGAGTTCCTGATGAAACGCCACATCAACGCCGCCCGTCAGAACATAGAACGAAAGATCCAGCAAGGCGGCTTAACCATCTAAAAACGTATGTCGGACTAGCCGCAGGCGTAATCCGACAACAAGAATCCACCAGAAACGAGGCCAACACCATGTCCAATAAACTCAGCCCCGGCGCCCGCTTCCGTAAGGCCCTGAAAGAAAACACCCCCCTGCAAATCGTGGGAACCATCAACGCATACTCCGCAATGATGGCCGAGCGAGTAGGGCACCAGGCGATCTACCTGTCTGGCGGCGGCGTGGCAAACGCCTCTTATGGTTTGCCGGACCTTGGCATGACCTCCATGAACGATGTTGTTGAAGATGTCCGCCGCATCACCGCCGCGACCGACGTGCCGCTGCTGGTAGACATCGATACCGGCTGGGGCGGCGCCTTTAACATCGGCCGCACCATCCGTGAAATGGAACGTGCCGGCGCGGCGGCGGTCCACATTGAAGACCAGGTTGCCCAGAAGCGTTGTGGCCACCGTCCGAACAAGGAAATCGTTTCCCAGGAAGAGATGGTTGACCGGATCAAGGCTGCCGTGGATGCCCGTGAAGACGACGACTTTTTCATCATGGCCCGTACTGATGCTTTCCAGAAGGAGGGCCTGGAAGCCGCCATTGAGCGTGCCAAAGCCTGCATCGAAGCTGGCGCCGATGGCATCTTTGCCGAAGCGGTGACCGAGCTCGAGCACTACAAGGCGTTCGCAGAGGCCCTGGATGTGCCGATTCTGGCCAACATCACCGAATTTGGTGCCACGCCGCTGTACAACCGCAAGGAACTCGCTGACGCCGGTGCCGACATGGTGCTGTACCCGCTGAGTGCCTTCCGCGCCATGAACAAGGCGGCACTAATGGTTTATGAGAACATTCTGGAAAAGGGCGATCAGAAAGACGTCGTCGACCTGATGCAGACTCGCATGGAGCTGTATGACTTCCTGAACTACCACGATTTCGAGCAGAAGCTGGATCAGTTGTTCCAGCAGCAGAAAGGTTAACGGCACTTCTAATCCCCTCTCCCCTGGCGGGAGAGGGTTAGGGAGAGGGGGCAAAGAACGGTGTACCGAGCCGTTTACGCCTCCCCCTCTCCCCCGACCCCTCTCCCGCCAGGGTAGAGGGGAGTAAAAATATTCAGGTCGGATTAGGCTAAGCCGAAATCCGACACCCCAAACAAGATGAGGGAGAACAACAATGGCTGAAGCAAAAAAACTGAGTGGCGCGGGCCTTCGCGGTCAGGTAGCTGGTGAAACCGCACTGTGTACCGTCGGCCAGAGCGGCGCTGGCCTGACCTACCGTGGATACGACATCGCCGATCTGGCGGAAAAAGCCCAGTTCGAGGAAATCGCCTACCTGTTGCTTCGCGGCAAACTGCCCAACCAGCAGGAACTGGATGCCTACAAGCAAAAGCTCCAGAGCCTGCGCGGCATGCCGGCGGCCCTGAAAACTGTGCTCGAGCAGATTCCCAAAAACGCCCACCCAATGGACGTGATGCGCACCGGTTGCTCCATGCTGGGTAACCTGGAAACCGAGCAGGATTTCAGCGAGCAGGACGACAAGATCGACCGCATGCTGGCGGTGTTCCCGTCCATCATCACCTATTGGTACCGCTTCGCCCACGAAGGCGTGCGTATCGAAACCGACAGCGATGTGGACTCCATCGGAGGTCACTTCCTGGAGCTGCTGCACGGCAAGAAGCCCAGTGAACTCCACGAAAAGGTGATGAACGTTTCCCTGATTCTCTACGCGGAGCACGAGTTCAACGCCTCTACCTTCACCGCCCGTGTATGCGCTTCCACACTGTCGGACATTCACAGCTGCGTAACCGGTGCCATCGGTTCACTCCGTGGTCCGCTGCACGGTGGCGCGAATGAAGCTGCCATGGCGCTGATCCAGAAGTTCCAGACCCCGGACGAAGCCGAGGAAGGCCTGCTGGGCATGCTGGAGCGCAAGGAAAAGATCATGGGCTTCGGCCACGCGGTCTACAAGGATTCCGATCCGCGCAATGCCATCATCAAGCAGTGGTCCAAAAAGCTGGCGGAAGAAGTGGGTGACACTGTGCTGTACCCGGTGTCCGAGCGTTGTGAAGCCGTCATGTGGCGCGAGAAGAAGCTGTTCTGTAACGCGGATTTCTTCCATGCCTCTGCGTATCACTTCATGGGCATCCCGACGGAGCTGTTCACGCCGATCTTCGTGATGTCCCGGGTATCCGGCTGGACTGCCCACGTTAAAGAGCAGCGCGAGAACAACCGCATTATCCGCCCGAGTGCCGATTACACCGGCCCAGCGGATGCCAAGTGGGTGCCGATTGAGGAGCGCACATGAATACTGAATACCGCAAATCACTTCCGGGCACCGACCTGGACTATTTCGACACCCGCCAGGCCGTGGAAGACATCCAGGCCGGCGCGTACGACAAACTCCCGTACACTTCCAA
>JAKLLS010000110.1 GCA_022014155.1 Marinobacter sp.
GATGGCGACGATCCCACAGTACGCAACAGCGAGCTGCGCCTGCTGCTCGGCTATGAGCAGGAAATTGCCCGTAACCTGACCCTGGGCCTGCAATACTACCTTGAGCGCATGGGCGAGTTTGAGGCCTACCGGCGGGCCTTGCCCCCGGGTGCCCCGGTGCGGGACGAGAATCGCCACGTCCTCACCCAGCGGCTGACATGGCTGACACACAGCCAGAATCTGGAGTGGTCGTTGTTCCTGTTCTACTCGCCCTCGGACCGGGACGCGTACCTGCGCCCCCGGGTGGGCTATCAGGTTGATGACCATCTCTCTGTTGAAGCCGGCGGAAACCTGTTTTTCGGCGCCCAGGAGGAAACCTTCTTCGGTCAGTTTGAGGACAACAATAACCTGTATCTGGGGGTACGCTATGGGTTCTGAAAAGGTTAGGTGTTGATATTGAAGGGCTGGCTACTATAGGCCTCACTCGGTTTACCCAAAGAAAAGGAAATGTATATGTCTTACACAATGAATCGCGTAATTCAGAATGTGGATTTCGAGACAGTGGATGAGCGAACCCGCAAGGCCCTGGCCGATCAGGGTTTCGGGGTTCTGACAGAAATTGATGTTAAGGCCACCATGAAAAAGAAACTGGACAAGGACATGCTCGCCTACCGAATTCTCGGTGCCTGCAATCCAGCCATGGCTTGGGAAGCCATTGGCGTGGAACCCCGGGTAGGCGCTATGTTGCCGTGCAATGTCATACTGCGCGAGACCCCGGAGGGCGTTGAAGTCAGTGCGGTTGATCCCGTGTTATCCATGACAGCGATCGAAAATGAGCAACTCAAGCATATTGCGGGTGAGGTGAGAGATAGGCTGTCTGAGATTATCAAGGCGGTCTAACTCGACTCGCACCAAAGCACTCGCTGTGTCTTTAATCATTGCCGCACCGGGTGTCTGGGACCTTGGTTCGGCATACCAAGCAAGTTGAGCCCCGATCTAAGCCGGCCCACGTCAAAGCCACTTGCGTAGCAACAGGCCAAGCGTGTCATACACGCCTTTCATGAAGCCGCGGTGTTTCCAGGCGATGCCAGTGATTTCACTGGCATCCAGCAAATCAGTTACGAACTCGTTTCTTAACTGGCCATTCAAGGCTTCGTTTGTGGAAATCAGCGTCAGTTCATAGTTAATAAACAAACTTCTGTAGTCGAAGTTCGCTGTCCCTATGCTTCCCCAGACATCGTCAACGAGCAGCACTTTGGAATGCATTAGCCGGGGCGTGTACTCGAATATGCGAACGCCGTGTTCCAACAGTTCTCCGTAAATGGCGCGGGCCGCCCATTGTGCGGGGGTCGAGTCGGTCTTTTCGGTGGTCAGGATCCGCACATCGACTCCACGGCGGGCCGCGAGAGCAAGTTGTTTGCGTAATCCCCGGTCCGGTACGAAATAGGGCGTCGCCAGCCAGATTTTGTCGGATGCTCCAGCCAGTTGGTCTTTGATGGAGCACCGCAGCTGGATGCGGCAGGCGCGTGTGGTATTGGGAGTGATCCGGCTGTCACCGATGGTATGACTCTGTGGGCTCCAGTCAGGGTGACCGCACCAGAAGGCGTCAAACAGAGCGTCAGCCTCCGCCGCCAGAGGCCCCTCGAAGCACACATGCACGTCGCGCCAACGCTTTGGGCCGTAATAGCGCCTCGAGCCTTCGCGATGAATGTTGAAGCCGCCGAGGTACGCTGTTTTGCCGTCAATGACCAGCAGCTTGCGATGGTCGCGACGGTTGTAACGCATCGGTTGCCGCCAACTCCAGCGGTGAAAGCGCTGAAGACGGATGCCGGCGGCTCTGAGCTGGCGTCGGTGCTTTCGGGTAAGAACGCTGCTTGAGCCCAGCGCATCAACGTGAATGCGCACGTCGAGGCCGTGGCGGGACTGCTTCATCAGTTCATCAAGCAGTTCAGTCCCCACCTCGTCCGCCGCGAGGATATACGAAGCAAGAAAGATACGCTGGGTGGCAGCACGGACCGAGCGAATCATCTCCGCATAGAGTTCGTCTCCCTCACCGAACAGCCTGAACACACCCTTCACGGCCCCGCCCTCGGGTTCACAGGCGACGTCGCCGGGGTTGCCGTCCATATCTATAACCCCAAAGAGCCGATACCCAGGCTGTCGTTGGTGTCTCTGATCGACGTTTCCGCATCGGGTTCGGCCCCGGTCAGTGCGCGTATGGCATCGATGGTTTCCGGAACAACAATCGCCTGGTTGTCGACCATATAGGCATAAAACAGCTCATTGCCCTGCACTTTGAGCATGTCTTCCCAAAGCGCGACTTCATACAGGCTGTCGTGAGGTCGGCCAAGGTCGGCCATCAACTCCTTGACGCTGTTGATCGCGCTTAGCCCGTCGCTGTTCCGGAGGAAAACAATGCGGGAGGAGGTGCGGAACGCATCGAGCACTTCGTCCTTGCTCGCCTCACGTGTCAGTTGAACGGACCAGTAGTGTAGGTGGGCCAGTGTCTCCGGAACCTTGACCGCCATGGTTACCACATCCAGGTCCGGGTCGACACTTTGGGCATCCGGGCCCTGGTGACTGGGAATCTCCGGCTCTGGCACGAGGGTATTCATGATCCCGCCCTGATGGCTCTCCCAGGGATCGGTGGCCCGGCGCAGAAGGGTTCCCCGTGCCCGGTCCAGCAAGCCGTGGCGTTTGAGTGCTGACAGGGTACGAATGATCGACGTTGTGTTGCACGATACGACACGGCTGCAGTCACGGCCGACAGCGCTCGCGTAGTTGGCCTCGGCAACGAATGAATGGCCCGTGCTTTCATGTTTCTCGCCGCCATGAACGATGTACTTGATGCCAAGCCGCCGGTAGGTTTCGATATTCTTGCTGGCCAGGTGTTTCGGTGTGCAGTCCACCACGATATCCGCGGCTCCAAGTAAGTCATCTAGAGAGCCGGAAACATCGAGCCCGGCTGCGCCCATAGCAACGGCGTGCTCTTCAGTCGCGCCGTACAGGGCATATCCTCTACTCAGCGCGGCCCTCACTCGCCAGTCCTGCGCGACATCAGCTACACCTGCTATGGCCATGTCTTTTTGTACCGCAACGGCTTGTGCTACCCGCTTGCCGATAACGCCATAACCATTGACCGCGACACGAATAATTCTCTGACCGACCATCTTTTGTATCTCCCAGTTTCTGAAGAGGAGCGAACGAACCGTGATATTTTTTAGGTGAACAGAGTATAGGCAAAGACTGAATTTCAGCTGAAAGTCCGGTTTGACGTGTACCTCAGGGCAATGGCTTTACCGAAAAGTTGATGGTGATCAAAAAAATGCAAAGCGCAGAAGTGCTTTTCAGGTTCAGTTCAGCCGGGTGTAGTGGAATGGGGTGCAGTAGAGGGCAACTACATTGCTTATGACCAGGTCGAACCTTGAGAGGCTCGAATGGTATGAAACCATCGAAAGGATGATCGGAAGATGTCTGCCAAAGAAAATAGTTCTGCTATCAAAGATAGTGCTGGGAAGGAGTCGGAGGGCCAGTATACCTGCCCGATGCATCCGGAGGTCATATCTGATGAGCCTGGGAATTGCCCGAAATGCGGGATGCACCTTGTGCCTCTGGAAAACAATAAAGTGAGTTCTCATTCAGATCACTCTCACCATTGTTCTGGAGATCATGAAAAACCGTCAGGCGACGATCGAACATATGACCGTGTACCACCCGGGTATTCGGGGGTGGTTTACACTTGTCCCATGCACCCTCAAGTCCGACAGACAAAGCCCGGGGCATGTCCTCTGTGCGGTATGGGACTGGAGCAGGAATCGGCCACCGCGGAAGATGAGGGGCCCAACCCGGAGTTGGTGGACTTTTCTCATCGGCTCTGGGTTGCCCTGGCATTTTCAGTGCCCTTGCTGATTTTGACCATGACTCCCTATATCGGTGTCATGGCGGTTCGCGACTTCTTCGGTGAGCGTTTGTCACTCTGGATTGAACTGGTGCTTGCTACTCCTGTAATCCTATGGTCCGGCTGGCCCTTCTTTGCTCGCGGTTACATCTCGTTTCGGACAATGAACCTGAATATGTTCAGCCTGATCGGCATGGGAGTTGGGGCGGCCTATATCTTCAGCATCGTAGCGGTCCTTGTGCCAGGGATCTTCCCGGAAGGCTTCCGGGATTCTGGAGGAAACGTCGGCGTTTATTTTGAGGCGGCAGCCGTTATCGTCACGCTGGTCCTGCTGGGCCAGGTGATGGAACTGAGGGCCCGTGAGGGCACCGGTAAAGCCATACGTGCGTTGCTGGATATGGCCGCCAAAACGGCGCGCCTGATCCGGCCCGATGGAACCGAAACAGAGGTTGCTCTGGAGGATGTGAAGGTCGGTGATCACCTGCGGGTGCGGCCTGGTGACAAGGTGCCGGTGGATGGTGTTGTTGTTGAAGGCCGGTCTTCCGTTGATGAATCTATGATTTCGGGGGAGCCGGTTCCGGTAGAGAAAGTGGAGGGAGACAAAGTAACCGGGGCCACCATCAACGGTACCGGAAGCCTTGTTATGGAGGCGACCCGGGTTGGCGCGGATACTACGCTCAGTCAAATCGTCGAGATGGTTGCCAATGCCCAGCGCAGCCGCGCGCCTATCCAGAAGTTTGCCGATATGGTGGCCGGCAAGTTCGTACCAGCGGTTATTGCCGTGGCGGCCCTGTCCTTTGTGGCGTGGGCCATCTGGGGGCCGGTACCAGCTTTGTCGTATGCGCTCGTGTCTGCGGTTGCGGTGCTTATCATCGCTTGCCCTTGCGCATTGGGGTTGGCTACGCCTATGTCGATCATGACGGCTACGGGGCGCGGTGCCCAGTTAGGTGTGCTGATTAAGAACGCCGAAGCGCTGGAGCGTTTTGCCAAGGTGGATACCTTGATTGTGGATAAAACCGGTACCTTGACGGAAGGCAAGCCCAGACTAGTGGCGGTGCTGCCGGAATCGGGTCATGACGAGACCGAGGTCCTCAGGCTTGCGGCCACACTGGAGAAAGGGTCAGAGCATCCGCTCGCTGAAGCCATCGTTTCAGGCGCCGAGGCACGTAACGTGATGCTTGGAAAGGCCGATGACTTTGAAGCCGTTACAGGCAAGGGGGTCAAGGGTGTTGTGGATGGCAAGTCAGTGGCTTTGGGCAATGCCAAACTACTGGAAGAGCTGGGCTTGGACGGTGGCCATCTGATGGAGGTTGCCAATAGCAGACGCGATGAAGGCGAAACGGTCATGTTTGTGGTGCTTAACGGCGCCGTTGCAGGCCTTGTCAGCGTAGCCGACCCGGTCAAGGAAACGACACCCGCTGCGCTCAAGGCCCTCCACGCCGCTGGCTTCCGCATAATTATGGCAACTGGCGACAATGAGCGCACGGCAAAGGCGGTGGCGGGTAAACTCGGTATCGATGAGATTCGTGCCGATGTGCTGCCAGAGGACAAGGCCAGCATCATTCGCGAACTTCAGAGCCAGGGGCGCAAGGTAGCGATGGCGGGGGACGGCGTGAATGACGCACCCGCCCTGGCCCAGGCCGATGTTGGTATTGCAATGGGAACCGGCGCGGATGTCGCCATTGAGAGCGCGGGCTTTACCTTGGTTAAGGGTAACCTCGATGGCATTGTCCGCGCCAGACGGTTGTCCCAGGCGACGATGCGAAATATCAAGCAGAACCTGTTTTTTGCCTTGGTCTACAACGGTGCGGGTGTGCCGGTGGCTGCTGGTGTGCTCTACCCATTCTTTGGCATCCTGATAGGACCTATCTTTGCCGCTTTTGCAATGAGCGCGTCCTCATTGTCGGTGGTAATGAACTCCCTGCGTTTGCGTCGAGAGAAAGTCTAGGCGCGAAACGACCATATCGATGACCTCTCACTGGAAGTCCTATCCTGTGGCGCTCAGTGCTGAGGTCGGAGTAAAAATCAGTTTGGCCAGGGAAAGCTAATGAAAATTGTGTTCTTTGAGGCAGAGAAGTGGGAGTGCGATATTCTGCAGCAGGCCTGCTGCAATCATGAGGTTGTTTTCACGGACGAGGAACTCGGAACAGCCAACGTTGGGCTATACAGGGACGCCGATATCATCTCCCCTTTCGTTCATTCGGTCCTGGACCACTCGGTCCTTGACTGTTTTGAGCATCTGAAGTTCATTGCTACCCGGTCGACGGGATACGACCATATCGATTTGGAGTATTGCACCAGAAATGCGATTCCAGTCAGCAATGTGCCCGTCTACGGTGACCAGACTGTTGCGGAGCATGTTTTTGCGCTGCTCCTTGCCATTAGCCACAAGATTCCAGAGGCGATCAATCGCACTCGCAAGGGGGATTTTTCGCAGAAAGGCCTGCAGGGATTCGATCTGCAAGGCAAAACCCTTGGAGTGATCGGTACCGGTGCTATCGGTAAGCGTGTTGTGGAAATCGCGCAAGGGTTTCGTCTGAACGTTCTTGCCTGCGATCCCAAGCCGGATTACGTATTCGCGGACCGATATAACGTGTCTTACGTCGATTTGGATCGTCTTCTTGAGCAGTCCGATGTGGTGACGCTGCACGTTCCTGGCAGCAAATCGGCCAAGCATCTTCTGTCGGACAGGGAGTTCGCCCGGATGAAGCGCGGGGTTGTCCTGATTAATACCGCTCGCGGCTCCATTGTTGATACCCAGGCTTTGCTGCACGCGCTGGCGGATGGGAAGGTGTCGGCTGCCGGTCTTGATGTACTGCCGGATGAGCCCTCCATCAGGGAAGAGGTGGAATTGATCCGCTCTTTTTTTGACAAGGAACATGATCTGGAAACGCTGTTTGCCAACCATGTTCTTCAGCACATGAGAAACGTCATCGTCACCCCCCACAGTGCGTTCAATACGAAAGAGGCTGTCGAAAGAATCCTCAAGACCACTGGCGAAAACATTGTTGGCTTCATCGAGGGTGCCCCCCGCAATCTTGTGAATAAACACTGAGCCAGGATGGTTTTTTATGCCGATGCTCTATACCTATTTGATCTGGAGCGTGTTGTTGGTGCTTCTGTGGAGTGTGGTTTTCGTCTTTACCCGCAACAAGAAGAAAATGCTGACAATGAGTCTTGGTACCGCTCCCCTGGGGTTAACGGAGCCGCTTTTTTACCCGGAATACTGGAGCCCTCCAACGTTGTTCGGATTGGGGGAAAACTACGGCTTTGATGTCGAGAGTATTCTGTTCTCTTTCGCCGTGGGTGGCTTGGCCAGTACGCTTTATGAGCTCGGATCGACCACGAAAGCAAAGTCAATACCGAGTGACTATAAACTGGGGAGGATGCATCGGTTTCATGCGTTGGCTCTGAGCTCCCCGGTTTTAGTGTTTGCCTTCCTGGAACTGACCACCAGTCTCAACTCAATATATACCGCCTCTATGGGGCTCTTGGCTGGGGCCATCAGCACTGTTATTTGTCGAGTCGATCTTCTCGATGGTGCGATAAAAGGTGCCGCAATATTTTCGCTGTTTTATTTCGTTTTTTTCAGTGCGATGAACTGGTCACACCCAAACTTTGTTGATCTTTACTGGAACAACGAAGCGATCAGCGGGTTCAGGGTTTTCGGGGTCCCGGTCGAGGAGCTGCTCTTTGCCGCCACGTTAGGCGCACTTTGGAGTAATTTCTACGAGCATCGCTATTGGCAGAGTAGGGTATAACAAAAGGCTAATCATCATGCGGAACGTTATAGGCAATAGCCATCTCCAACAACCCATTTTGCCGTCACTATTTAGCATTGGGGCCATTGGTTTGACCCTCGCTGGCGCGCTGATCTGGCAGTCTGAGTTTGCGTATGCGCTCGCTTACGTTTCTTCGTCCGTCGATGGTCTGCTGCGCTGGTGGTATGTGGCACTGGTTGCGTTTCTGACGGCATTTGTATTGTGGTTGGGACTGGGCCGCTATAAGAACGTCCGTCTTGGTAAAGATTATGAGCAACCCGAATATCGGCTTTTTCCCTGGTTGGCGATGCTGTTTGCGGCTGGAACCGGGGTAGGACTCCTGTTCTGGAGCATTGCCGAGCCGATCATGCACTTCCAGGGTAACCCTTTTGCTCCAGAGGGCTTTACCCCCTCCGCAGCGTCCACCGCAATTCAATTGTCGTTTTTCCACTGGGGGCTTAACGGGTGGGCTATTTTTGCAATGGTCGCTATTGCGTTCGGATACTTCAGTTATCGGCAAGACCTCCCGCTCGCCCCTCGTTCTGCGTTGTTTCCGTTTATTGGCGAGAAAATCTTTGGGTTCTGGGGGCATTTGGTGGACGCCCTCGCTGTTTTTGCTACCGTTTTTGGTCTGGCGACCACGCTGGGGCTGGGGGCCCGTCAGACTGGCACTGGCCTTAAGTGGCTTTTTTCTGTGGAGGCCTCCCTTTGGGTAGAGTTGTCAGTGGTGACAGTGGTTACCATGATCGCGACGATTTCGGTGGTGTCCGGGGTAAGGCGAGGCGTCAAGATATTGAGTGAGATGAATCTTTGGCTAACGCTGGTTTTGCTGGCAGCTTTTATGGTGATTGGCCCATTTGATTACATGGCTGGGTTGTTGGTTCAGGAAATCGGCGGATACCTCGATAACCTGTTAGTTATGACATTCTATGTTGGCGCCAATGAACCGGGGAACTGGCAATCGACCTGGACGGTGTTTTTCTGGGGCTGGTGGTTAGCGTGGTCACCTTTTGTCGGGCTGTTTATCGCCCGGATATCCCGCGGGCGCACCTTGAGAGAGTTTGTTTTCGGAGTTCTTCTTTTACCAACGCTGGTGACCTTCGTTTGGATCGCGGTGATGGGGGGGGCTGCGCTCCACAGCGAACTCTTTAGTGGCGGCGGGATCGTTGACGCGGTCAACAAAGACATCGCCTATGCACTCTTTGCCACCATCGAGCATCTGGGAGCTCCTGAGTCACTTAAATTTGTCATGGGTCTGGTCGCAACCCTCCTCATCGGCATCTACTTTATAACGTCTGCGGACTCGGGCGCATTGGTCGTCAATATCATTTTGTCGGGAGGAAAACTTGAGCCTCCGAAAGCGTCAAGAGCCGGTTGGGCCATTGCCAATGGGGTGCTGACAGCTGTGCTGCTGGTGGCTGGAGGGATTGCCGTCCTTCAGGATGCGGTCATACTTGCGGCTTTGCCGTTCTCACTGGTTATTGTTGCTATGACTGCCGGCCTGTTGAAGGCGCTGCATCATGAGCCCCTGGTAGCACCCAGAGAAGGTTGTAAGCAACATCGGGCTGCTGAGCCATGGACAGGAGCAGATCAAGCATGAACATCACCTGGCAGTATCTGCCCGTAGTGTGAATAGTCACACTTGGAAGACCGGTGCAAACCCGCCTCCTGGCGTGCGAAAGTTGGTTGTCTGGCCCTGATATATCCTCGCGGCAACCAGCAGACTTTTGCCGGCGTAGGTATACAGGCGAATGTCGACCTTTCTGGTGGTCACCGCATCGTCAATTCGTAGAGTTCGTTCTCCAGCGGGGACGAGATCTTGTGCGATATAGCCGCCATCCAGAATGTTTTCGAAAACACGCCGGGTCATCTTGTCGCCCCGGTAGACACCCTTGCTGCCGTGACCTGCAACCGGCTTAAAAAACAATTGGCGCCGAGCGCTCCACAACGCCGCAGCATCTTCACTCGAAACCAGCCGGGTCTTCGGCACGGCGTCTTCCAGGCAGCCCGCATCCGCTAAGCTCAGTCCCCAGTCGAGTAGAGTCTGCGGGGCTGACAACAAGGTCAGGTTTCGCTTATCGGCCAGAATGGCATGAGCTCGGGGGTTGGGAGTTACAACCACGGCGCCGTCCAGATACGCACGTCTTAATGCCGCATGAGCCGTGGCGTCCAGTGAAAAGTCCACCAGCCTGTTGTAAACCATACAAATGGGCTTACCACGGGCTGTCAGTCGCCCATCGGCATACACAAGCTCTGAGGGATCGAGTATCAACGCCTCAATTCCTTTGGTCTGGAAAAGTTGTTGGGCCAACTGGAATTCGGGAAACATAAACTGGGTCTTCGGGGCATCATCAACTATCGCCAGGCAGTTGGGTACCGAAGTGGCATGCTGTCTTTGCCACTCCTGTTTGAACATCGTCAACACTGCATCCTCGAATCCGTCGAGCTCGCTACGGGTTACTGCGGTCTGTTGAGATGGGTTACAGCAGCGATGCTGGGCTCTCGCCAGCACAACGTTCAGGAAGGCACCTCCGGCATTGGTGTTGATCTCTATCAGCCGGGGGCCGTCGGGACCCAGGTGAAAGTCGTAACCCATGAATGCCCCAATGGGGCCCGGATTGAACTGTGCGATTTTGGGTGCCCAGGACAGAACTCGTTCACGAAACGACGGAAGTTCGGTGGCCGATTCGATCGCTTGGACGATCCTTTCCATCGCAGCTATGTCGGATCTGGGAACAAAAATCGGTGTGTTTGAAAAAAGCTGGTCGAACTCGGCGAACTCTGACGGTCCACTTCCAGCATCGATAAGAATGCTTCTGAGGCTCTTGTTGAGCGCTTTACGGTCGAGAGTGATGCAGTAGCAATGGCGATTGAGCTTGTAGGCTCGACTGTCGGCTAATCGTTGGTTTTTGTGGATAGGTTCGGGCATCAGGAGTCCGTTGGTCGAGAGTTTCACTGATTGTAATCGCATACTTGAAATTCAAAAAAACCTATCTCCCATGTGTGATCTACGTCAAATAGATTCATACTTCAGATCTGTTTTCAGGTCTGTTTCAGTTCCGCGTGTTGAGCTATCGCTAGGTAAGTTGGCTCTCTCTACCCATCTTAGACTCTCCCGATAGGTAGCAGACTGGTACTACACGATGATTCAGGCGGCAGAACTATGAAATATAGATCAAAAAAAGGGTGGTTTACCGGATTCGCGATCACCGCTTTGATAGGTTTATCGACTATTGCAATTGCAGATGGCCGTCGAGCGTTTGTACCCATGGGGACAGCTGATTCTGTTGGCATTATTGATCTGAGAAGTCGTCAGGTAATGCCGTCGATTATGGGGACAATCAACACCCATGGCTCGGCCCTGACTCCGGATGGTCACTATCTGGTTGCTGGCAGTCTGACCGCGCACGACAGCGAAGAGCCGATCAGTCGCCCGGAGGGCGTGACGGAGGACGAGCACGCGGCCCACCACGGTGGTGAAGCTACCGCGGCTCCGGAAGACGCCAATACCGGCCGGATCTACGTTGTGGATACCGCCAAGAGCGCGATTACTCGCACTGTAGAGGTGCCAGGGCCCGTGCACCATGTGCTGGTGACCCCTGACGGTCGATTCGCTGTCTCCACTCATCCTATGGGCGGTGGGATCAGTGTGGTTGACCTGGAGTCCGGACAGCTCGTTGAAACCCTGGCCACGGGCCCGGCGCCAAACTACGTAGTGGCGACCGATGACGGTCAGTCTTTACTGGTCAGCAATACTGGTAACGGGACCGTCAGCGAAGTGGATACTCGGCACTGGTTCGTCAAGCGTAATCTTCGCGTCGGCGGTGGGCCTGAGCACATGGTGCTTTCCCCTGACAACGAGAGGGTGTATGTGAATGACGGGGCCTCGGGGGAAGTCGCTGTCCTTGGGCTTTCCAGAGGTGAGGTGCTG
>JAKLLS010000020.1 GCA_022014155.1 Marinobacter sp.
CTCTGCGGGTGAAGCCCGGCATGGTGCTGGCAAAAAATCTGTACGCGGCCTCTGGAATGCTGCTACTTAACGAGGGCAAGGAACTGACTGCCCCTCTTATCGATAAGCTCGCCTCCTTCGAAAAAGGAGAACCGGACGGATACCGCTACACTCTGTATGTACACCGACCGGATGACGAGGAAACGGAGAACGAATCATGATCAAGATCCAGTTAGTGGATGATGAGCCCAATATCCTCAACGCCCTCAAACGCTTACTAAGACCGCAAGGCTGGGAGATTCATACCTTCGACAATGTGGAAGCAGCACTTCAGGGTCTGCTAAAGCACGATTATGCGGTCATCGTCTCTGATTACCAGATGCCCTCAGCGGATGGCGTTACCTACCTCCAGTTTGCCAAGCAACGGCAACCTGATGCCATGCGACTTGTATTAAGCGCCCACGGCGATCGCAACTCCATGATCAAGGCCATAAACCAGGCGGAGGTCTACCGTTATCTGTCGAAACCCTGGGATGAATACGAAGTGGTCGCCGCAATCAAATCCGCGATCGATCTTTACGAACTAAAAACCGAAAACCGACGGCTTATAGCGGAGGTTCAGGCACAGAGACAGATGCTCTGGGCGCGGGAGCAGGAATTACTCAGGCTGGAATCGGAGAACCCGGGCATTACTCGCGTAAAGCGGGATACGGATGGTTCTGTCCTCATCAGCGATAAGTGACTGTGATTAAGCAAAAATATGGCTGAATATACTTCGGAAGACAACAAACTCACCCTCAAGGTGGTGTTTTACGGTCCGGCCTTGAGTGGAAAGACCACCAACCTGATGCAATTGCACTCCCTGCTGAACCCGGAGCGCAAGGGCGAACTGATGGTGCTTGAAACCCGGGATGACCGCACGCTGTTCTTCGACATGCTGCCCATCGGCCTAAAGAGCGATTCCGGTCTGGATCTGCGCCTGAAGTTGTACACTGTTCCCGGTCAAGTCCAGCACGACAGCACCCGCAAAGCCGTTCTCTCTCGTGCAGACGGCGTTGTCTTCGTTGCGGACTCACAGCCCAGCCAGCAAGACAATAACGCCAACGCTTTTGGCAACCTGGAAGAGAATCTAGAGAAAGTCGGACTGGACATCGACACACTTCCCCTGGTGGTGCAGTTCAACAAACGGGACATTACGGGCGTTGTGGATGAAACCGTACTGCAAACGCGGTGGTCCGCCACACCCTGGTCGCCATTGATCATGGCTTCTGCCCTCCGAGGGCAGGGCGTCATTGAAACCTTCCGTACTTTACTGGATCGGTTGTACACCGAGATCAATGATGAATTTGAACTCGTCAGCCGTCACGGTATCGATCGCGACCGGTTTATCACCAGACTGAGCACCAGCCATGAGGTGAATCGTGCGTAGTTTTGAAGATGATCCCACCTTGGATGATCTGCTGACCCCAGAGCAGCTGCAGCGCCTGAACCACGCCCTGAGCGCATTGTGCCGCAAACCTGTCACCATAACGCCGCACCGACAGGACGACGCCGTTGCGGTCGAGTTCAATTTGGAAACCGTTGGCTGGCTGTCTGGTGGCGCGTCCCCGGGGGAACGGCAGGTTGCTTCCGAGCTAGTATCGTTTCTGATGATGTTTGTCGCCAAATACCGGTTGGCGGCAAACCTCCACCACGACACCACCGAGGCAAGTTACGCCGAGCTTCAACGCCAGAATGAGGCACTGAAAGCCTCTGAAGCCCGCTATCGCGAACTGTCCGGCCAGTTGCAGCAACGTGTTGATGAGCAGGTGGAAGTCATCCGCCAGACCCAACAGGAGCTGTACGAAAGTTCCCGCTTAAGATCGGTCGGCCATCTGGCAGCGGGCGTAGCCCATGAGATCAACAACCCCATCGGCTTCATCTCCAGCAACCTGGGGGTGGCAAGGGACTACCTGGATGATCTCCGAGGCCTTTTACCAGGTACAGAAGCGAACCGTGAACTGCTTGATGATTTCCACGACCTGATCGGCGAATCGGTAGATGGAGCGAAGCGTATTGCCAGCATTGTTTCGGACCTGAAAACCTTTTCCAGCATCGACCAGGCCGACTACACCCTGTGCGACGTCAATAAATTACTCACCAGTGCCATTCACCTGTTGCAAACAGAGTATGGCCACCAATTGCACATTACAGAACGACTGGATGATATACCGAAAATTTCCGGTCACCCGGGACGCCTATCCCAAAGCCTTTACAACCTGCTGGACAACGCCGCCCATGCGCTGCGGGATGCTAAATCGGAGAACGGCCAGGGACGCATCCTGGTGAAAACCACCGCGCGGGACAATGAGGTGGACATCGTCATCCAGGACAACGGCTGCGGCATTCCCGACGCCAATCGCAGTCAAGTGTTCGATGCCTTCTACACCACTCGCCCGGTCGGTTCTGGCGCGGGCCTTGGGCTAACGGTCGCCCGCGACACGGTTCGCGCCCACCGGGGCACCATCAAGATAGACAGCCGGGAAGGCACAGGCACACGGGTAAGCCTGACCTTGCCGGGGACATAAGGATCCATCATGGCAAAACGCTACGCGTCACTGTTCTTCGGCCAGGAAACCGGCAACGAACAGAAACCACCAAAGGAAGAGAAAAAAGCCCCCTATCGGCTACTGTTGGTGGATGACGAGCCCAACATCCTGGCCTCGTTGCGCCGGGTATTCCAGCGCGAAAATTATGAACTGTTGTTTGCTCGCAGTGCAGAAGAAGCCCTGCGAATCCTGGAGAAACAACCTGTTGAACTCATCATGACCGACTTCATGATGCCGGGCATGAGCGGCAGCGAGCTGCTGCGGGAAGTTCGCGAGCGCTGGCCCCAGACGATACGCATCATGCTGACCGGCCACGCCAACACCGACGCGGTGATGGGCTCCATCAAGGATGGCGCGGTGTATCGGTTCATTCTCAAGCCCTGGAACGATGACGACATTCGCCTGACCATTGCCCTGGCGCTGGAACAGTATGAACTGATCCAGCGTACCCGGTCACTTGAACAACAAACGGAAAAACAGAGCAAAGATCTGGAAACCATCAGCAAACTGACGGCCACCAACCGCAGTCAACTGGCGATCCTGCTGCACAAGAAAGGTTGGCTGAACCCCCAGCAGATTCAGCAACTGCACCGGGAAATGCAAAGTCAGAAAACCCCCGTGGTGCGCCAGCTTCTCAAACATGAATGGGTCGATTTCCGCAAGGTATACGAAATGCTGCGGGATGACATGATGTTTGAGGAAATTGACCTGCGGGAATTCCAGCCGGACCCCAGCCTCCTCTCTTTGGTTCCCCAGAAGATCTGCACTCGCCAACTCGTATTACCGCTGCGTGTACATGGCCAGCGCCTGCGACTGGCCATGGTCGACCCCATGGATGTGAACCTTATCGACGAGCTGGGGTTCATGACCGGTTACACGATCCATCCGCTGCTGTGCGAAACCTCGCAGATGCAAGCCAAGCTGGCAGAAATATTCGGAGAAACCAATGACCTGGATGAAATCGCCACCAAGGTAGGCGCCGATGATCCCTACGAGGGCATCGAGATTGTCCTGGATGAAGATACCGAGAAGGAATCTTTGGAACAGTTGCTCGGCAGCTCCGAGGAACCACCGGCGATCCGCCTGGTCAATGCCATTATCCTGGAAGCACTGCGCCTGGGGGCAAGCGACATCCACGTACACCCGCGCACCAAATCCCTGGTGGTTCGCTACCGGATTGACGGCGTACTGCAGGACAAGATCCATATTCCCATGAACCTGCTGATGTCCGTGGTGTCGCGCATCAAGGTGATGGCGGAACTGGACATCACCGAGCGCCGCAAACCTCAGGATGGCCGCATTACCGTAAAAACGCCCATGCGGATTGTCGATCTGCGTATCTCCACTCTTCCCACCATTAATGGAGAGAAGGTGGTGATGCGGGTCCTGGAGCGACAGTCATCGGCGCAATCCCTGGAAGATCTGGGTTTGTCGGAGCACAACCGCAAACGGCTGATGCACGTGGTGGCCAAGCCCCAAGGTATTATTCTGGCCACCGGCCCCACCGGCAGCGGCAAAACCACTACCCTGTATGCCCTGCTGCAACACAATGCTTCCCCGGAACGCAATTACGTCACCATTGAAGACCCGGTGGAATTCCACGTCGACATGGCCGGCCAGGTGCCAGTAAAGGAGCGAATTGGGCTGAACTTTGCCAGCGTGTTACGGGCCATTCTACGACAGGATCCCGACGTAATCCTGCTGGGGGAAATCCGCGATGAGGAAACCGCCGATGTAGCATTCCACGCCGCCATGACCGGGCACCTGGTGTATTCCACACTGCACACCAGCTCCGCAGCGGCGACGGTTGCTCGCCTGCTCGATTTGGACCTCAAACCGTTCGTGCTGGCCTCAGCCCTTGAAGCCATCATTGCCCAGCGCCTGGTACGCCGAATCTGTTCGAGCTGTCGCGAGGAGATTGCACCGCCCATGGAAGTTCTTGACCAGCTTGGCCCAAAGTTTACGGGTGCCAACCTGACCTTCTATCAGGGCAAGGGCTGTGGAAAATGCCACAAAGGTTACAAAGGACGAGTCGCAATTCACGAAGTGCTGACCATGAACGAGACTTTGAGAATAGCCATCACCGAAGGCGCCAGCGCGATGCAGATTGAACATATCGCGCAGGAGCAAGGCATGGAAATTCTTCTGGATGACGCACTGAAAAAGCTTAAGGATGGACTGACCACAGCAGACGAAATTCTCCGACTGTTGGGGCCGCAGGTGTTGAATGGCTGAACGTCAGCTCACTTTCTGGTTTTGTCTGACGTTGGCATTGTCGATCTCATTGGCGGCGATAGGCGTCACTGTTCTGTTTGACGCAGCCACTCTCCACAATGGAGCTGTTGGTCGCATTACGCTGAACCCTGGCAGCGGTCTGATGGCTATTGCCATCAGTATTGCCCTTTTTGCGGTTCTGTTCAGGTTACGGATAGTCGCGACTGTTACTTCGGCGACGATTATTGTGATGGCTTTTTTTTTCGCAGCCATACACCACCTCCTGCCCCCGACAATCGCCGTTCACAACTACTTCGATAAGTTCCATATCAGCCCGGCAGTTTTGGTTGTCGTTTGCGTGATGGCTGTTTGCGTATTAAGCGCCATCCACCTCACCCGGGGGTGGCTGGCTGGTTTGATTGCAGCCCCCGTAATAATGATTATCGGGCTCCTGTCCCTGTTATCTTACTGGCATCCACAGCTTGCTCTCATGAACCTGGGGAGCATCCCGGAAGCAACGATTGTCGCCAGCCCCCTGGCCATACTGACAAGCCTGACGCTCCCCTTCCTCTTCCACTTCAATAAGTCCAAAGCCCCCCAGTTTTCCCGGGGACTGGTATTAGTCGGTGTTCTGGGGATCACCATTACTACGATTACTTGGCACATCATGCGCTTGCATGCCAGTGAACACTTACAGCAGCGGGCCGAAACCATGGCAATCCAGATGCAGGCTGCAGCCAATTCTGCTGTCGATGTCAGGTTAGCCCTGATTCAACGGTTGGCCGAACGTTTCCAGTTGGTGGATGGCCTGCCCTCTGATCGCCTGTGGCAGCAGGAAGTGAATAGCTATTTACGAGATTTCCCCGAGATTCGACTGATCAACATACTCGACCCCAAAATGCGGCCGGTGAAGACGGAGTCACGTTCACCGGACGACCGATTCTGGATCCACGACTTTCTGGCGTTACCACAAAATCAGGCCTGGCTGCGTCATGTGAGTGAAACCAACGTCACTCACCTTAGTGCCCCCCAAAAAGACTCGCTGGATACATCGTATGCTGTAATTGCCGCCCCCTCCGCCAATCTCCAAAACCGCTCCTGGCTGGTGGCTGCAACCATTAACCTCAATGAAGTCTTTAGCGAGTTGCAACAAAGGAGAAGGGGGGCGTTGGAGTTGCTCGTTAAATCCAGCGGGCAGACTATTTTCGATTCCACTGATGGGGCTCGCCCTGAAGACAGCCATTTACTGGCGACACATGATCTCTACACCCACCATGACAGCGAATGGCAAATCGAAGTTTTCACAACGGGCCGCGCATTGCAGGGTGATGAATTCTATCTTCCTCCCTTGATTCTCTTTACCGGCCTGGGGCTGAGTTTCCTGATGATGCTCAGCCACTTTTTCTGGCGTGAATCCGTCCACCACTCCCGGCGCCTGTCCACACTCAACGAAACGCTGAATCGTCACCTGGAAAAAGAACGATATCTCAGACACACCCATGAAAGAATTTTGGAATTCTCCCGGGAAATCCTTTGTTCTATCAGTCACGAAGGCGTGTTCACTGCCGTCAGCCCTGCCTGTGAAACCATCCTCGGCTATTCCCCCCAAGAGTTGATTGGTACCCGATACGATCGATTACTGCTGCCGGAGGACAAAGCATCGGCTGCTGACGAGATCAGGCAACTGGTGACGGGTGAGAATGAAAGGACCCAGGATCTTAAAACCCGCCTGAGGCACAAGAACGGCCATACGGTCACACTTGCGTGGACAGCAGAATGGTCAAAGGAGGACGATGCCCTGTTCTGCGTAGGCCGTGACGTATCCAATGAGCTGGCGGCGGAAATCCTTACCCACGAACGGGAACAATTCTTCTCTCTCTCCCCCGACATGTTCTGCATAGTTGACCTGAATAATCACTTTTTTGAGGTGAACCAGAGTTTTGTGGAAACCCTGGGTTATGAAAGAAACGAGCTTTTGGGCACTTCATACCTGAAGCTTATCCACAAGGACGACAAACACGCCGTCATTGAAGCGGTTCGATCCCTCGTAGCGGGCAACATCGTTAATGACCTTTATGTTCGCGCTCTTCACAGAGATGGAACGGAGCGTTGGCTACAAATCAACGCCATCCTCAGTGCCGATGACCTGATCTACGCCGTGGCGCGAGATATCACTGAGGTTCAAGCCACTCAGGAAAGGCTCAAGGAAAGTGAGGCCCTGCTTCGTATCGCGGAACAATTGGCCCGAGTTGGCGGCTGGATTGTTGATATATCGTCCAACAAAACCCTATGGTCCGATGCTGTATGCGATATACATGAGGTTCCCAGAGGACATGTGCCTGATGTCGATGAAGCTATCCGCTATTACATTCCAGAACATCAGCAACGTATCAGGGATGCTGTTGAGCTCTGCATTGAAACCGGCATTCCGTACGATGAAGAGTTACAAATACGTACAGCAAAAGGACACCTTCGCTGGGTAAGAACAATCGGACACGCAGTGAAGGATGCGAAAGGCAACATTGCCAGGTTACAAGGTGCCTTTCAGGACATAACCGAAAATCGCCAGGCGACGGAACAGCTCCGAAGATATGCCGAGAGACAAGCCACGATCTTCGAGAGTATCACCGACGCCTTCTTTACTCTGGACAAGGACTGGCGATTCATCTACGTGAACAAGCGTTCGGAAGAAATCCTGCACAGGAGCCGCGAGGAGCTGTTGGGCAGAACGATCTGGGAATGGTTCCCCGAAGCCATTGGATCAGAATTCGATGACCAGTATCGATACGCCATGGAAACAGGTGAATCGGTCTCTTTCGAGGCCTACTACCCCCCCCTTGAGGCAATGGTTCGAAGTCAGTGCATACCCCTCCGAAGAAGGCCTGTCCGTCTATTACCGTAGTATCAACGAACGCAAAGAAGCCCAGGAGAAGCTCGAAACCACACTCCAGGAACTGGAGCGCAGTAACAGGGAACTCCAGGACTTCGCCTTTGTTGCCTCCCACGACCTTCAGGAGCCACTAAGAAAAATTCAGGCATTCTCTGACCGCATGATCAGTAAGTCGGATCGGTTAACCACTCAGGATCAGGACTACCTCAAGCGGATGCAGTCCGCCGCTATGCGAATGCAGGCCTTGATTCTCGATTTGCTAAGCTACTCCCGTGTAACAACCAAGGCCAGCCCCTTCGTCAACTGCGACACCAACCAGATATTGCAGGATGTTATCCAGGACATGGAGACAACGATTGCACAGGAAAACGCTGTACTGGAAACATCCCGTTTACCCCCGGTCCACGGAGATCCGACGCAGATCCGCCAGGTGCTTCAGAACCTGTTGAGTAATGCCGTCAAATTTCATCCAACAGATCAGCCGCCGAGGATTCTGATCTATGCTGAAAATAAGACGCCGGACGGATGGACACTGGTGGTTCAGGACAACGGCATAGGTTTTGACCCGAAGTATGTGGACAAGCTGTTCCATCCGTTCCAGAGGCTTCATCAGAGGCAGGAGTACACCGGTACCGGCATAGGCATGGCCATCGTCAAAAAGATACTGGATCGTCATGGCGCGTCGGTCGAAGTGAAAAGTGCCCCGAATGCTGGTACGTCTTTCAGAATTCGGTTTATAACGAACCGAAAGGAGGCCCCCCAACAAGATGAATAGTCAGGATGTCTCACCCTTTGTCCTCGTGGCAGACGACGATCCGGATGATCGCCTGCTGATACAGGATGCGTTTGATGAGCGATGTAGAGAGTGCCGCCTTTGCTTCGTGCGGGATGGCGAGGAACTGATGCGATTTCTCAACGGCGATCCCGGCGTTGCGACACCGGAGTCGTGTTGTGGATTACCGGACTTGATCCTGCTCGACCTTAACATGCCCCTGAAAGATGGGCGACAAGCCCTGCAAGAGATCAAATCCGACCCAAGACTGAGGAAACTGCCAACGGTGGTGTTGACCACTTCCAGGGGGGAGGATGACGTCGACGAATGTTATGGAAGGGGAGCAAACTCCTACATCATAAAGCCGACCCGATATTCAGAATTACTGGATGTTGCCGAATCGTTGAAGAAATATTGGGTAGATACCGTTCGTCTGCCCGGGAATGCGGAAAATCATGAGTAAACCTGATCCTGAGCTGAAGATCCTCCTGATTGAGGACGACGAAGACGATTACCTGATTACACGAGACCTTCTTCAGGATAGCAGCCCCGTTCCCACACACCTCGAATGGTACAGCACTGCCAGTGCGGGGCTTGAAGCACTGAAAACCAAAGCCTATGCCGCAGCCCTGGTCGACTTGCGTCTTGGACCGGATTCAGGGCTTGATCTTATCCACGACGCCAAACTGTCTGGCATTACGACACCATTTATCCTGCTGACCGGCCAGGGAGACGAGGAACTGGACGTCCGCGCGGTTGAACTGGGTGCGACTGATTATCTGGTTAAGGGCATGCTGGACGGCCATACCCTGATCAGGAGTATCCGTTATGCCATTGACCGGGCAATGGCAACAGAAAGTCTTGCCCGAAGCGAAGCTCACTATCGCCTGTTGTTCGAAAGCAACCCGGCCCCGATGTGTCTGATGTACCCCGACACTCAGAAGTTGCATTCGATGAACCGCGCTGCCCGGGACCTTTATCAATATGACAACGATTCTGTAGGCAACCTGAGCCTTGACGACCTGAGAACCAGGCATAACGAACCGGATTTGCTGACGTCAGAAGGTATTTTATTAACCAAGGACGCCAGACTGGAGAGCCACAAAAGCAGCTCGGGCAACCGGATACTGATTGAGATTATCAGCCGGGACATTGAAATCAACCATCAGCCGCTGCAACTTTTGATGCTCACTGACATAACTGAACGGGTTAAGAGTAGCCGTCAACTGCGCCTGCTGAAACGCAGCATTGAATCCACATCCAATGGTATCGTGATTGCGGATGCAAACGCTGTGGACTTACCTATTATTTACGTGAATCCGGCTTTTGAACATATAACAGGCTACTCCCGGGAGGAATCCCTCGGACAAAACTGCCGTTTTCTCCAAGGAACCAACGCTGACGCCTTTAATAAGCAGGCATTGAATGAAATACGCGAGGGACTGAAAAACCAGAGCCCTATTAAGGTTGTCCTGCGCAACTATCGAAAGGATGGCATTCCGTTCTGGAACGATTTATACCTGGCGCCAATTCCGGACAACAAAGGCCAGGTGACCCATTTCATTGGCGTCCTGAATGATATTTCCGACCGTAAATCCGTAGAACATCAGTTGGCCTACAATATCAGCCACGATGTCCTGACAGGTCTCCCTAACCGCGCTCTACTGGAGGACCGACTCACCCAGGCATGCCAGTTTGCATCCCGGTACGACCGAAAAGTCGGCGTTCTGTTCGTCGACCTGGATGGTTTCAAACTTATAAATGACTCTCTTGGTCATCGCTTGGGTGACAAGGTATTGACCGAGGTCGGGAAACGTCTGGCCCAAATGGTACGATCGGGAGATACTGTTGCTCGCATCAGCGGAGACGAATTCATTATCCTGCTTCCCGACCTCGCACACGCCAATGACGTGTTGCAAGTTGTCGAAAAACTTATCAGGGAACTCTCCATTCCTTACAGGGTTGACGACCATACTCTTCACCTTACAGCCAGTATCGGCATCACTACCGATGACGGCGATATCTGCACTCCCATGGAGCTTTTACAGCAAGCAGACATGGCAATGTATCAGGCCAAACAGTTGGGAAAAAACACCTACCAATGGTATTCAACAAACCTGAATACGGAGGCCAATTATAGAGTCATGCTGAGAAATCAGCTGCAGGACGCTATCGATAACGACAACCTGACACTGTTCTATCAACCCGTGATTGACGCGAGAACGGGTCAGCCCAGATCGCTGGAAGCTCTGGTCCGCTGGGAACACCCTGAACTAGGGCTGGTTTCCCCCGCCGATTTTGTTCCTCTTGCGGAAGAGACCGGGCAAATTATCGGTTTGGGGAAGAGGATTCTGGAGCAAGCATGCCGCGATACCGTGCATTTGCACTCCAAGGGTTTCAGACACTGCAGCGTGGCAGTCAATGTATCACCGGTTCAGCTACGCAAAGCCGGATTTACCGATATCGTAAAGCAGGCTCTCAAGGCATCCGGACTCCCATCGGAAAGCCTGGAACTGGAGATTGTGGAATCCGCGGTACTGTTCGACACCGATCAGGTGATCAGCACGCTACATGCGATACGTGATCTTGGCGTTAAAGTTGCCATTGATGATTTTGGAACCGGATTTTCGAGTCTCAGCTACATTAAGCTGCTTCCGGCAAGTAAGATCAAAATTGACCGGTCGTTCATCAAAAACGTCATCAAGAACCGAAGCGACGCTGCTATTACACAGGGGGTAATTTCCATGGCCCACCACCTTGGCCTTGAAGTAGTGGCCGAGGGTGTAGAAACAGAAGCACATGCAGCGTTCCTCCGCAAGCATCAATGTGACCTACTACAGGGCTTTGCGTACTCAAAGCCAATACCATTCCAGCAACTACTGGAATACCTGCATTCGCATTATAATAAAACACCGTCTCTATCTACCGGGCCAGATACTGCAGAAGAGCAGAGAACATTGCTTCTTCTTGACGATGAAGCCAACATTCTCCGAGCATTAACAAGGGTCCTGCGACGCGATGGTTACCGGATATTATCGACGACCAGTGTGCATGATGCTTTTGATTTGCTTGCCCAGAACCATGTTCAGGTGATCATTTCGGATCAGCGAATGCCGGAGATGTCCGGCACCGAGTTCTTTAGCCAGGTCAAGGCTCTCCATCCTGATACCGTGCGCATCGTGCTATCTGGCTACACCGACCTGAAATCCGTCACGGATGCCATCAACGAGGGAGCAATATACAAGTTCCTGACGAAGCCGTGGGATGACAAGCAGATAAGGGAACATATTCAGCAAGCCTTCCACTACTATACTCTCATGCAGGAGTAGCCTGAGAACATCGGTGTGGCCTCCGTAGCTTCTGGAGTTATCCCTGAGTTTGGCGTTAGACTGCGATGCAAGAAAAACAAAGCTCAGGAAATCAATCCGTGTCGAATCTTGTCCGTATCGCACCCGGCGCCCTGGTGGTTGGTAAACCCCTGCCATGGACGGTTTATGACGTTGGAGGCAACGTGCTGTTGCGCCAGGGTTACGTCATCCAGAATGACATGCAGCTCGAGCAACTGTTTGACCGGGGACTGTTTCACCCCCGCAAGATTGAACGTGAGCAGGAGGAGATTCTCGCGGATACCCGTCAGCGCAATCCCTTCGCAGATTATCCGGTACTACTACAGACCCTGGAAGCGACCCTGAACGCCATCACCTCCGGTGATGCCAGCGCAGAAAAGCGCCTGCTCGGCCTGACCCGCCTGATTGAAAGAACCTGTGACGAAGCTCCGGATGTCTGCCTGGCACTGATCCATCTGTATTCCGTTGAACCCACCATTCACGAACAGGTTCTGTTCTACGCCATTCTCTGCCACTTTACCGGGCAGACATTCGGACTGGATAAAGAACGCACCAGCCTGCTCACCAGCGCTGCCCTGGTCGCCAATCTGGCGCTGGTGCCTGTTGCCGACCAGTTGAACGCTTCCCGCAAAATCCTTAACGGCGACCAACGCGCGGTTATCCGCAAGCATCCACAACGCAGTGTGAACGCCCTGTATGCCGCTGGGATCCGGAACCGGACCCTGTTCGACATCATTGCGCAACACCACGAGCAAGCGGACGGATCCGGATATCCGAAAGGGCTCAGCGGTACTGAAATACGGGCGGAAGCGGAAATTCTCGCGCTGGCTGAACGCTATGTGGCCATGATCACCAAGCGGGCGTATCGGCAACGGATGAACATTACCAATGCCCGCAAACTGGTCGCCAGCCTGACCGACGGTCAGTTACGTCCTGCCATTCCAAGGGCGCTGTTGACGGTGCTGACAGAGTATCCGCCCGGCACCCTGGTGCGACTGGCCAATAATGAGGTTGGCGTCGTGACGCAACGCCCTGTCCGCCACTTGGGTCCCTTTGTGAAAGCCATTATCAGCCCAAAGGGCAACCGTTATAGTGGAACGTTTGAACGGGACTGCAGCCTGCTCGAATTCAACATACGGGCAGTGGAACAGCCCGAAATCATGCCCTCCATGGATTTCAGCCTGATCTGGGACTTGCACTGAAACCTGCCCCTACCTCAGCCCCAGAGCTTCGGCATGGTGATTCAGGTGATCATCAATAAACGAGGCGATGAAGAAGTAGCTGTGATCGTAGCCCCTGTGCATCCTCAGGTTGATGTGGTGATGCATTTTCTCGCAGGCATCGGCCAATACGTCCGGATTCAGCTGACTTTCCAGGAACTCGTCGGACGTGCCCTGATCGACCAACAGCGGCAGTCGTTCCCGTGCGGTCGGAATCAGCAGCGTGGCGTCCCATTCTTCCCAGCGACTCTTGTCAGCACCGAGATAGCCGGTGAACGCCTTTTGTCCCCAGGGACATTCGCTGGGATTGGCGATGGGTGCAAAGGCCGACACCGAGGCATAACGCCCGGGGTTCTTGAGGGCACAGATCAGCGCCCCGTGGCCACCCATGGAATGGCCGCTTATAGCGCGCTTGTCGGTCACCGGCAGCTCGCCTTCCACCAGCTGCGGCAACTCTTTCACGACATAGTCATACATTCGATAATGCGGCGCCCACGGCTGTTCCGTTGCATTGATGTAAAAGCCGGCACCGGTGCCGAAGTCGTAGCTGTCGTCCTCACCCGGAAGTCCGAGCCCACGCGGGCTGGTGTCCGGGCACACAATGGCCATGCCCAGTTTGGCCGCCTGTTTCTGTGCCCCCGCTTTCTGCATGAAATTCTGGTCGTTGCACGTCAGCCCAGAAAGCCAGTAGAGCACGGGAACGGGGCGCGGATTGCGACCGACCGCCGCCGGCGGCAGGTAAACGGCAAACTCCATGGTACAGCCCAGAGCTGCCGAGGTATGACGGTAACGACGGTGTTCACCATCGAAACAAACGTTGGTCGATAACAGTTCCATGATGACCTCGGTTCAGGGTACGAATGCTGGTCAGTCTTCCGCCGCTGCGTACTTTGGTAATTCGATGCCGCAACCGGATCTGGCCAGTTCAGCCAGTATGGCGGTGCGGGTCACTATGCCTACCAGGCGACCATGATCCACCACCGGGTATACCTTGGGTTTGCCCGCCCCCAGATTCTGGGCCAGGTCCACCACGGCCATTTCCGGGGAGATCGTCACAGGTTCGCGGAACATCACGTCATCAACAATGGGATCACCCTCACAGTGGTAACTGCTAACCAGCAATGCGTGGATGCAGTCCTGCTCCGAAATAAATCCGATTACCTTCCGGTGCTCATCCACCACGGGCAGACCGGTGACGTGATTCCTCAGGAGCGCCTTCACGACCCGGGTTAACGGCTCACCACACCGAATCGGCTCAATGTGATTCCACATGACATCAGAAGCTTTTAATGAGCGCATGGGTCTTTCCCTCGCAGTTATCGTTCCGAAGAAGCGTCGCAGAACCGATACGTTCTCCTATAACCATAGGCAATGGGGGCAAAAAGTGAAAACACAAAGGGGGATATTGTGGATATCCTCCCCAGGCGGGTCCCGATTTCAGGATGAGGCCCGAATCACCGACAGGCTTATGGCCGCATAGCGCTCCAGCAGGGGTTCCGGCAAATCGTGCCCCATACCGTCAATCAGTTCCAGGCGAGCATGGGGAATCAGGTATTTCAGCTGTTCCGCAGACACCGGGCGTACCAGTGGATCAGCCTTACCGTGGATAATCGCTGTCGGTACCCGAATCCGCCGGCTCAGGGACGACAAACTGCCAGTGGCCAGAATTGCCCGGGTCTGACGCAGGATACCCGCCGGGTGGTAGCTGCGGCGGTATTCCCGCATCAAGCGCTCACGGACATCTTCCTCTGCTGGCGGAAATGCCGGGCTCTGAATCAGTTTCCAGAAAGCCAGGGAACGGGCCACTACCGATGCTTCGTCGTGTCCTTTGGCACCAACGCCAGCCAGCCGCCAGATCAGCTTTGGCTTGGGCATCGGTAACCGCGGGCTGTTCGTGGACGTCATGATCAAAGTGGCACTGCGCACCCGCTCCGGCCACAGGGAAGACACCACCTGACTGATCATGCCACCCATGGACACCCCGACCATGTGTGCGCTCGGCAAATCAAGAGCATCCAGCACCCCAACCGCATCCGCCGCCATATCTTGCAGGGTATATGGCGCAGGAATCGACAGCCCGACCCTGGAACGCGCCATCATTGCCACCGGATGCCCCTCCAGCCGGTCCTTCAGGTGTGAAGACAGGCCAATATCACGATTATCAAAACGGATCACGTGATACCCCTCGTCCGCGTATCGGTCCAGCAGGGCTTCCGGCCATAGCGTCATCTGGGCGCCCAGGCCCATGATGAACAACACCGGTTCACCCTCGGGATTGCCCCGTGTTTCCACACAAAAAGACAGCCCGTTGGCATCGACAAAACGATGATTCACCTCATGGGAACGGGTGGGATCGGTTTCCGGACTGGTCTGTGCAACAGCGCTCTGGGACATCGGTATTCCTCGTGATTTAAGCCGGGATCGCTTAGCAAACAGTACCGCAAATGACGCCAAATCCAATCACTTTGATGACATCCCCCACTGTTCTACGAGCAAATTCCCTGACCAATCGGTTTACAGACTGGAATATCCGACTAAACTCAATCAGTTATACCCTTACAAGGGGAAAAATCATAAAACCGTCTTTGGCAAAAACACAGGGAGATCCCCATGGAAGCCATTGGAAACTTTGTAGGTGCAGTAAACGGACTGGTCTGGGGCCCACCCATGCTGGTAATGATCCTCGGCGTGGGGCTTTTCCTCAGCCTTGGCTTGAAAATGATGCCAGTGCTCAAACTGGGCGCGGGTTTCAGGCTGATGTGGAAAGGCCGTTCCGGCGCGGAAAGCGACGGTGAAATCCCACCCTTCCAGGCTTTGATGACAGCGCTATCTGCAACCGTGGGCACCGGTAACATTGCCGGCGTTGCCACCGCTGTCTTCCTCGGTGGCCCGGGAGCCCTGTTCTGGATGTGGCTTACAGCCCTGGTGGGGATGGCCACCAAGTACTCCGAAGCGGTTCTAGCGGTTCGTTTCCGGGAAGTGGACGAGCGCGGCGCTCACGTCGGTGGCCCGATGTACTACATCCGCAACGGGTTGGGCCGTAAATGGGCCTGGCTGGGTGTGTTGTTCGCCATTTTTGCCGCCATTGCCGGCTTCGGTATCGGCAATACGGTACAGGCCAACTCGGTCGCGGACGTGCTGAGCGCCAACTTTGGCCTGCCTCACTGGGTGACCGGGGTGATCCTCATGGTCCTGGTGGGCATGGTACTGATCGGCGGCATCAAGCGTATCGGCCACGTCGCCAGCTCCCTGGTTCCATTGATGGCCATTTCTTACGTTTTCATCGGCCTGATTGCTCTGGCGGTCAACGCCGATCAGATTCCTGCTGCGTTCGCCATGGTTTTCAAGCATGCGTTCAGCCCGATCGCCGCCGAAGGTGGCTTTGCCGGGGCCGCGGTCTGGGCGGCCATCCGTTTTGGCGTTGCCCGCGGCATCTTCTCCAACGAAGCCGGCCTGGGGTCCGCGCCAATTGCCCACGCCGCCGCTCAGACCAAAAACCCGGTTACTCAGGGCATGGTAGCCATGCTTGGCACTTTCATCGATACCATCATTGTGTGCAGCATCACCGGGCTGGTGATCATTACCTCCGGTGCCTGGAGCTCCGGCGAAACCGGGGCGGCCCTGACCTCACTGGCGTTTGAAAACGGCTTGCCGGGTTTTGGTAATTACGTGGTGGCCATTGCTCTGGCCGTCTTTGCCTTTACCACCATTCTCGGCTGGTCGTTCTACGGGGAGCGATGCGTTGAGTTCCTGTTTGGTGTCAAAGCCATCGTGCCCTACCGGGTGCTGTGGATTCTCGCCATTCCGGTGGGCGCAACCATTAATCTGGGCTTTATCTGGCTGTTAGCGGACACGCTTAACGCCATGATGGCACTGCCGAACCTTATCGCATTGCTGTTCCTTAGTCCGGTCGTGTTCAAGCTGACCCGCGATCACTTCGAGAAGGAGAAGGCACTCGGCATCAATAATTGATCCAGTGCTTCAGGGACTATACTGTTGTCATAAGCTTCACCGAAGGAGGTTACGCTATGAGTTTACGTTTGGGAGATACCGCACCGGATTTCGAACAGGACTCCACTGAAGGCAAGATCCGTTTTTACGACTGGCTGGGCGACAGCTGGGGGATTCTGTTTTCCCACCCCGCGGACTTTACACCGGTTTGCACCACCGAACTGGGACTGACCGCCAAGCTCAAAGACCAGTTCGCCAAACGCAACGTCAAGGTTATTGCCCTGAGCGTGGATCCGGTCGAGTCACACCATGAGTGGATCAAGGACATCAACGAAACCCAGGGCTGTACGGTAAACTTCCCGATCATCGCAGACCATGACCGGAAAGTGTCCGACCTGTATGACATGATCCACCCCAATGCCAATGAAACTCTGACCGTGCGTTCGTTGTTCGTCATCGATCCCGCCAGGAAGGTGAGGCTGATCATCACCTACCCGGCAAGCACCGGTCGTAACTTCAATGAGATACTAAGGGTTGTTGACTCGCTGCAGTTGACCGACAACCACAAGGTGGCAACCCCGGGCAACTGGGAAAGCGGGGGCGAAGTAGTCATCGTGCCATCACTGCAGGACGAAGACGAAATCAAGGAGCGCTTCCCGCAGGGCCACAGGGAGGTGAGGTCTTACCTGCGAGTGACACCGGACCCCACATCCAACTGGAGCGGTGACTGATCACCAGCTTATAGCAACACCAGGGCCGGGCACACGCCCGGCCCTTTTCTATTACCAGCCCCTCGGCACCCGGCCTTCGCGAATGCGTTGAGGATGATCGCCAACGTCCACCCGGACAATCTCACTGGCGGTTTCAATATCGATGACCGACATCTGGTCCGTGCCGCTCCAGGAAATGTAACACCGGTCCCCAGCCTCGTTGGTGGTCACCCAGTATGGCTTCTCCCCAAGCCCGGTGAGGATGTCGTAACTGAAGGTTTCCCGGTCCACGATGGCAATATAATCACTCATGGTTCCGGCCACGCACAGGGTATCGCCGTCACCATTCATGGCAATGCCATGGTGCGCGGAATCGTTAATGTAGAGTTCCCTCGGCGTATCGGGAATCAGGTTTGGCAGTTCCGCCAGGCGGGTAATACGGTCTTCCTCCATGTCGTACTCGATAAAGCCATGCAGGAATGACAGCTGGAAGTAGAAGAAACGCTCATCCGGGGTGTGGGCCATGGGCCGGATTGCCGGGCTCAGGTCACTGTAGCCGGCCTCTTCCAGCTTGTCCTTGAGGTCAAAGCGCTTGATGATCTCCAGGCTTTCCGCATCTACGACCTGAAACAGTCGCTCACCCTTGGTGAATTCCATCAGATCCTGGTCCAGAGGCGTGAACACATAGCCGATACTGGCGTGGTAGATGCGCTTGCCGTCCTCGGAATAAACATTCTCATGGGGAGAATTACCGGTCGGAAAGCGGCCGACTTCCTCACCGGTCTCCACATCCAGTACATGCACCACGTTGCCAGTGGACGCGGACACCGCGACCTGGGTGCCGTCCGGTGACAACGCCATATGATCGGAGCGGTAACCGTCCACCTCGAAGCGCCAGGCGATGTCGCCGGTGGCAATATCAATGCCCACCACATCGGCAAAACTGGGGCGGGATACCACCAGCAGACGACCATCGGGGGTGCTGTACATGTCATCCACGTACTGATCGTTGCCCTCACCAATAAACAGGCGAACCGCCTGGAAGAACACCAGACGCACCGGGTTGAGGACGATTTCCGTCATCCGTTGGCGCTTGTCGGGGATGCCGTTGATGCGACCGACCTTGTTGTAGCTCTCCGCATCAATAACGTCGATGGTGCCTTCCCAATTATTACCCACGAAGATCACCGGGCGGGTTTTACCGGGATTGGTTTCCCTGGCGTCCTGAGCAATCCCTAACCAGCCGGCCTGGGCGGGCAACGCCATTGCAATAAAAGAAATGAACAATAAAGGGGCGAGTCGCCGGGACCATCCCCGGCCGGGTGTTGTCAGTGTCATCGTCATGTTCCTTGCGATTGTTGTTATTACGTCCGCGAACACTTGTACACCGAATGAACAACACGGCTCTATGACATCGGTGACACCACCAACGTCATTTCAGCCAAGCCAAAAACAAAAAAGGCCGGATTCCAACGGAACCCGGCCTTTTTAAACCCAAGGGGAAATCAGAAGGCAGGAACGACCGCGCCTTCATACTTCTCCATGATGAAATCCTTCACGTCCTCGGACGTCAGCGCGGCCGCCAGCTTCTTCATGGCGTCGCTGTCCTTGTTGTCCGGGCGGGCAACCAGAATGTTGACGTAAGGTGACTCGGAGCCCTCAATGATCAGCGCATCCTCAGACGGGTTCAGGCCCGCTTCCAGCGCGTAATTGGTGTTGATCAGAGCCACATCCACCTGGTTCAGGATACGGGGCAGGGTGGCAGCCTCCAGCTCCTTGAAGTCCAGGTCTTTCGGGTTGTCCGCAATGTCACGGGGTGTTGCGGTGATCTTGCTTTCATCTTCCAGCGTGATCAGCCCCGCTTTCTGCAGCAACAGCAGGGCACGGCCACCATTGGTGGGATCGTTGGGGATGGCCACCACGGCACCTTCTTCCAGCTCATCCAGTGAGTCGATTTTGCTGGAGTAGGCGCCGAACGGCTCCACATGCACACCGGTCACGGTCACCAGGTCGGTACCACGGCCATCATTGAATTCGTCCAGGTACGGCTGGTGCTGGAAAAAGTTCGCATCCATCCGCTTCTGATCTACCTGAATGTTTGGCTGGATGTAATCGGTGAATACCTTAACGTCCAGCTCGACACCCTGCTCAGCCAACTGCGGCTTCACGAATTCCAGAATCTCCGCGTGGGGCACCGGGGTAGCCGCCACAGAGAGTTTTTCTGCTGAGGCAGCAGAAGAGAAAATAGCAACGGCGGCCAGGGCCACCAGGGTTTTCTTGAAGTTCATAAACACGTTCTCCTGTGAAAATTATGGGCATTACAGTCAGCTTGGGAGTACGGCCCACGGTCGGAAACATCTTCCGAAAAACGCCCGTAAATACATCCATGTAGGGCTCGGTCGCGCCATCCCTGGCGCTCCACGTTTTCGGAAGATGTTTCCGACCGCGTGCCTATATCCGTCTGTGTTTGTTTACTTCCGGCTAAAATACAGAACGAGCCGGTCGCCGGCCATCTGCAGCAATTGAACGAAAATGACCAATAAAGCCACAGTAATCACCATCACATCCGTCTGGAACCGCTGATACCCGAAGCGGATAGCCAGATCACCCAGGCCACCGCCGCCGATCACACCGGACATGGCCGCGTAGGACACCAGTGTGATCGCTGTGACCGTAATGCCTGCGATGATGCCGGGAAGCGCTTCCGGCAGCAAGGCGCCGAAAATGATTTGTCTCACGTTGGCGCCCATCGCCTGGGTTGCTTCAATGATGCCGCGGTCCACCTCACGCAACGACGTTTCCACCAGCCTGGCGAAGAATGGGGCACCGCCGGCCACCAGTGGCGGAATAGCGCCAGCAACGCCGAGGGACGTACCGATCAGCATGACGGTAAAGGGAATCATCACAATCAGCAGGATAATAAAGGGCACCGAGCGCAGTACGTTCACCACGAACGACAGCACCGCATACGCCACCGGCTGCTCAAGCAACTGACGCTTGCCAAACAGGAACAGCAGCACGCCGATCGGCAGGCCGATCAACACACTGAACAGCAGGGACATACCCACCATCACCAGGGTGTCCCAGCTGGCAATGCCAATTTCCGCCCAGTCCACGTTACTCAGTAAAGCTTCCATCAGCGTACCACCTCCACGTGAACTTCCGCCGCTTCCAGCGCTTTCATCGCCACCTCCAGGTCACCGCCAACCAGGGACAGGGTCAGCTGGCCATAGGGTGTGTCCTTGATGTGATCAATGCGCCCGGACAGGATGCTGAAATCCACGCCGGATTCCCGCGCCACGCTGCCCAACAACGGCTTGTAGGTGGATTCGCCACGGAACGTCAGGCGCAGGATGCGGCCGCTGGCCTTTTGCAGATCTTCCTGCATTTCGTCACGATCGATATTTTCACTCTCAAACACAAAGTCCCGGGTGGTGGGGTGTTGCGGATGGAGAAACACATCGCTGACCGCGCCCATTTCGACCACTTCACCGGCGTCCATGACCGCCACCCGGTCGCAGACCCGGCGCACCACATCCATTTCGTGGGTGATCAGTACGATGGTCAGCCCCAGCTCGCGATTAATATCCGCCAGCAGGCGCAATACCGATTGGGTCGTTTGGGGATCGAGGGCGCTGGTGGCTTCATCGCACAACAGGATCGTCGGGCGGCAGGCCAGGGCGCGGGCAATACCGACCCGTTGTTTCTGACCGCCGGACAGCTGTGAGGGGTACTTGTTGGCGTGATCCGTCAGGCTGACCCGGGCCAGCAGCTCTTCCACCCGCTCGCGAATCTCGGTGCGGGAGTAGATCCCCGCCAGCTTCATCGGGAACGCAATGTTGTCGGCCACGGTCTTGGAGGACAGCAGGTTGAAGTGCTGGAAGATCATGCCGACCTTGCGACGGAAAGCCCTCAGTTCGGCGGCGTCGTAGTCGGTGATGTTTTCATCATCAACGAGAATGCGACCACCGGTGGGCGGCTCCAGCAGGTTAATCAGCCGAACCAGGGTGGATTTCCCCGCGCCGGAGTGACCGACGATTCCAAACACCTCGCCGGTTTCAATGGTCATACTGGTAGGATGCAATGCAGGGATCGCCCGCCCGCCTACCTGATATGACTTCTGGACCTGGTCAAATACAATCACGGATCAGCCTTGTCAGCGCCTTGTGGGTGCAGTGTTAAAACCGGCCATTATAGCCTAATCCCTTGCCAAACCCGAATCTGCTGTGCTCGGTAGATCCCCGTACACGTTCTGTTACCGACACCTTACGCCGCCCTACGCTAAACTCGGGTATTACAATAATCTTTCAATCCCGAGGCTCGCGCTGGAGTGAACCAATAACGTGACCACAAAAACCGATACTCCGCCCTCAAGGATGAACTCTACCCAGGCATGGGTCAGCTATCTCAGCAAGGTTGAGCTGCCTGTATTGGCCAACACCCTCAAACGAATCAGCGAGCTGACCGAGAGTAAAAACAGCACGGTCAATGAACTGGCCAACGTGATACTCAATGACGCCCAGCTCACGTCCCAGGTATTACGCTTGTCCAACACCGTGTTCTATAACCAGACACGGACCCAGGTCAGCACCGTCAGTCGTGCGATCACCCTGATTGGCTTCGATTCCGTAAAGTCCATGGCCATCTCTTCGCTGATTGTGGATGCGCTGCTGCAACGCAATGACCGGCCCCACCTGCTGCGGTGCCTTGCCAGGGCCATCCATGCCGCCGTTCAGGCCCGCTGCCTGATGCCCAGACGCAATGAAAATGCCCTGGAAGAAGTTTTCATCGGGGCCTTGTTGATGAACATTGGCGAACTGGCATTCTGGTCCTGTGAAACCGAGCAGGCCACCGAACTGGAGCAGCGGTTGCGACTGGAAGAGCCGCCGGTGGAAGCCCAGAAAACGGTATTGCACAGCACCTTCACGGAAATTACCCGGGGCCTGGTGGATGCCTGGGCATTAGGGCCCTTCATCAAGGATGTGGTCTCGCCCGGCAAGGCCAATTCCATGGCCGCCAGCCTGGTACGACACTCGGTGGAAATGGCACGGCTATCGGAAAACGGCTGGCGTGGTGCCGAGATGGACAAGGTGCTGGAGCATCTGAGCAAGGACACTGGGGAGACACCTGCCGCCATTCGTGATCAGATCAAAGTCAACGCCGAAGAAGCCGCGAAAGTGGCGGTCTCCCTTGGCATTCCCCAAGTGACGGCACTGATGCCTGGCAGTCAGGAAGGGAACAAGCGCCAGCCAGCCCAGGCGCCAACCATGGATCCGGCCCTGCAATTGCAGATTCTACGGGATCTGACCCTGAGCCTGACCGAAAAGCCGGATATCAATGAGGTCTGCCAACTGGTGATCGAGGGCATTCACCGGGCCATTGGCATGCAACGGGTGGCCTTGTTGATGGCCGACAAGAGCGGCCAGAATCTGGTCCCCAGGAAAGTCGGCGGACGGGGCACTGAAACCTGGCGCGAGGACTTCATCATTCCCAGGGATGGTACCGGCCCACTGGGCAACCTGCTTCCCCATGCCAGCTGTGACGTGTTCAGGCCAGCCCCCACTGACGCAGGCGTACCCTATGATCGCTGGCTGGGCAAGGTACCGGCGCTGATCGGCCCACTGACCGCCAAGGGGCGGTTGATCGGCCTGTTCTATGCCGACAACGCCGCCGGCGATTACGTCCCCTCAGAGGAACAACTGACGGCGTTCGGTCATTTCGTCCAGAACGCCCAGTTGTGCATTACGCTGCTGGCCTCCAACTGAGCCGCACTTGCGCCAGAGTCATCGCCGCCAGATTCACAGCTCGTATAGCTTGGTGACGTGCAGGATCGGGCCGGTCGGCGCGCCGGTTGGCGAACCACCGCGCGGCTCAAGGCTAATCGCAAGGGTACGGCTCTGGCTAAGGGTTTCACGGGCTTCATCCGTGAGCTCCACATGATAGACGTCCCCCACCGGAATCACCCCGAGTGACAGCGGATCGCCCTTATCCGGCACAATCCACAACTCGTAATCCTTGCCAGCCTCGGCCGAAGTCGCGGCCACAGACCTCAACCGCAGACGGTTATCGCGACCGGATTCACTCACCAGCCACAGCGGATCACTGACATCCGCCTGAACAATCGCACCGGACAGCGTCGGCTCCGGGGCCGGCTGCTGAACCAGCAAGACGGCCAGCACCAGTGCCGCCGCCGTCGCGAGCAGGCTCCAGGCCGGCCAGATCCTGTTTGCGGCCTGCCTGGGCGCAAGACTTTTCTCTTGCTGGGGCCATAGCCTGTGCTGGATCGCCAGCCACACGGATTCCGGGGGCTCCCGCTCCGGCACCCGATCCCCCAATTGCCCGAGCTTCTCCTCCCAATACCAGACTTCCTGCCGGACCCGCCCCGACTCCATCATCCAGCGCTCAAAGCGGTTTCTGGCCTTGCCCTTCAACGAGCCAAGGACATACTCAGCGGCGAGGCTTTCAATTCTTTCCGGCGTCTTTTTCATCGTTCCAGGCACCTCTTCAACGCCATCAGTCCACGACGGATCCAGCTTTTGACTGTGCCAATAGGCGAACTCAGCGCCTGGGCAAGCTCATCATGGGTGAACCCACGGTAGTAGGACAACAGGATGCTGTCTCGCTGGACATCACTCAACTCATCAAGGCAACCAGTCAGCTGTTCAGCACCGGCACGTCGCAATGAGTGGTCCAGGGGACCGCTGCGAGGGTCCTCCAGATGCTCAAGGTGTTCATCTCCGGCGGTTCGTCTTACGGTCCTTGCCCTCATCAAATCCAGGGTTCTGTAGCGGGCAATGGTCAACATCCAGCTCAACGGTGATCCCCGATCACTGTGATATTCCCCGGCGTGATGCCAGATCTGCACAAACGCATCCTGCAAGGCTTCCTCCGCCAGTTCCTGTTGCCCCGCCAGTTTGAAGCACAACCCGAACATTCGTGCTGCGATCTTTTCATACAGCCGCTGGAACGCCTGGCGATCGCTACGGGCAACAGCCACAAGCAACGTCATCAGCTCTTCTTGTTCTACTTCTGTGTTTATCATTGTGGTCTCCGCGCCTCGTTCTTTCACTGACCTATTGCCTACTACGTTCCCCGATCCGGTCAGGATGCATCGTCGCCAGGTTGCACCCATTCAATTTTTTGCTTCCGACCTGCATCTTTTTTTAAAGCCATGCCGTTTCTCCGTATGCAACACCAACAATAGATGAGGAAAACGGAATGAACACAGTAATTAAACGCTCCGGCCTCGCCCTCGCGATTGCCGGGATCTGTCTGACAACAGGCACAGCCTCTGCCTCCAGCCACCGCGAGGCGCCGTTCATCACCG
Organism: Marinobacter sp.; assembly: GCA_022014155.1. Taxonomy (GTDB): domain Bacteria; phylum Pseudomonadota; class Gammaproteobacteria; order Pseudomonadales; family Oleiphilaceae; genus Marinobacter. The sequence continues at coordinate 24,999 of JAKLLS010000020.1, forward strand.
AAGTTCCCAAGGTTGATGGCACCGATTTTTACATGTTCCGAAGCTACGAAAGCGGTCGGGAAAATTTTGTCACCCTGATCGCCAACTACCTTCCGCTTCAGGACGCGTACGGCGGCCCCAACTACTTCGACCTGGACGAGGACGCCATCTACGAGATTCATATCGATAACTCTGGCAATGCCCAGGAAGACATCACCTTTCGATTCCAGATGCAGGATGTGCTGAATGACATCCAACTGGATGTTGGGGGAGAAATGGTCTCTGTGCCGCTGAAGAACATTGGCGACGCCACCGACAATGCCAACGTGCAGATGCGACAGGAGTACACCGTCACCGTTATTCGTGGCGACCGCCGCTCAGGCACACGCCAGGTGGCCACCAACGCGACCACCGGTACGGAAACGTTCGCCAAGCCCCTGGATAATATCGGCGGAAAATCCTTCGGTGACTACGAGGCCTACGCCAACCAGCACATCTTTGACATTGCGATTCCCGGATGCGGCACCGAGGGCCGGGTGTTCGTGGGTCAGCGCAAGGAAGCGTTTGCGGTGAATCTGGGTGAGATTTTCGACCTGGTCAACACCAACCCGCTTGGGCCACGGAACGGGGAAGGCGCGGGCGACCTGGCGGACAAAAACACCACTTCCTTTGCCCTGGAAGTTCCTACCACCTGCCTGACCGGCAGTGCCCAAACAGCCTCGGGTGACCCGGTGATTGGTGGCTGGACCACTGCCAGCGTACGTCAGGCCCGCGTGATCAATCCGGCACCGGCTGCCAATGGCAAGGGCGCAACCGTGGAAGGCGGAGCTTACGCTCAGGTCTCGCGACTGGGCATGCCGTTGGTCAACGAGGTGGTTATTGGCCTGAAGGACAAGGATGGCTTTAACGCCAGCGAACCCAAGGATGATGGCCAGTTCCTGACCTATGTGACCAACCCGACACTGCCCGAGTTGTTGGAGATTCTCTTTGGTGTGACCGCCCCCAACAACTTCCCGCGGAACGACCTGATCACCGCGTTCCTGACCGGTGTGCCTGACCTGAACGGTCCCGATGGCGTCACCGCTTCAGAAATGTTGCGGCTTAACCCGAGCATCGCCACCACCGCCCCCGGGGCACAGAACGACCTGGGTGTCCTTGGCGGGGATAATGCCGGCTTCCCCAATGGTCGCCGTCCGGTTGACGATACCGTCGACATCTCGCTTCGCGTTGCCATGGGTGTGCTGGCAGATCCCGCTGACGCTCCCGATGGTGACCTGGAGTACACCGACGGTGTACAGCTCGACCCAACGGAGCTGAGAACCTCCTTCCCATACCTGGCAACACCGATCGCCGGTTCACCTAATGATATCTAAGGGAGGGAATACCATGACACTCCGAATGGGGATTGCCCTGGTTGCGGTACTGGCACTGGTAGGCTGTTCTGACAGTTCCAGTAACCGTGGGCCGGGCCTATCGGTTGATTTCACTACGTTCGTGAAGAATGAAATCAAGCAGACAGACGACGACCGCAACGCGGTTAACATCAACAACCTGGAGTTCAGCTTCAATGACAGGGACAACGAACAGGCGTACGACGACCTGTTTTGAATCCTGCGGGCTCCGCCGTCAGCCTGACGCCGACCCTGGGCTGACGGCCCTGACCCCTGCGCCACGGCGCAGGGCTTTTTCCATCCTCGCGCTGATTACAGCACTGGCGATGGAAACGGCACTGGCGGCCCCCGCTGCGATTGAAACAGAGTTTGACGACCAGGAAATTCTGATCACACTGCCATCGGAAGCACTGGCACCCGACTCCCTGCCAGAAACCGCGCCGGCGCTTGCGGAACAGGTCCAGGAATATCTGACTCAGGCACGCGCTCAGGGGGATCCACGCTACCTTGGCTATGCCCAGGCATTATTCGAGCGCTGGCCAGAGAACAGGATGACAGACCGGCTGAAGATCCTTCGCGCCACACTCAACCAGAGCCTTCACCGTTTTGAACCCGCCCGTGTGGAGCTGAACGCCGTCCTCAATGCACCAAACATCAATCAACGGCTCGCCAGTCAGGCCAGACTGACGCTGGCAAACCTGGAACTGGTGCAAGGCCACTACAAGTCCGCGCATGCCCACTGCCGGCAACTGGCAAACGAATTTCCCGGACTGATCGCGGCCAGCTGCCTGGCCCAGGCACAGGCTAGAACCGGCAACGCGAAAACCGCTTACACATCCTTGCAGGCCCAGACACGCCGCTTACCCGACAGCGACGTCATAAGCCGGATCTGGGCCGAAGGCACCCTCGCCGACATCGCCGCACAACTTGGCAAGCCCCAGGCAGAAACCCATTGGCGCCAGGTACTTATGCTGGCGCCAGACGACCTCTACACACGGACCCAGTTGGCAGACTGGCTACTGGAACGCGGCGAGAACGACGCGGTGATAGAACTGACGGCCGCTTACGAACGGGTGGATTCCCTTGCCGTTGTCCGCGCCATAGCGATGAAACGCCATCAACATGCCGACGCCGACCGACTCTCAGCGATGCTGGAGGAACGCTTTGCCGAAGCCCGGTGGCGCGGCACTCTGCTGCACCAGCGAGACCTTGCCCGCTATGCCCTCGACCTTGAAGAAGATGCAGAAACAGCTTTGACACACGCCAGGGCCAACTGGCGGGACCAACGGGAACCTCTGGACACCAGACTGCTGCTTCGTGCGGCCAGAGCTGCCGGTGACGACTCGGTACTGGCCGACATCAAGGCCTGGCTGGAAAAGCATAACCAGCGTGATGCCCGGTATCCGGAGGTGCGCTCATGATCCCGACAGTTCATCGATTTATAGCCTGCGTTGCCATGCTCATGCTGATCGCACTACCAGCATGGCCCCACAAGGCCAGCGACAGTTTTATCTATGTGGACCCGTCCCAGGCGCAGGTGCGCATTGACCTTGCCCTGCGGGATCTCGCCCTCGTGTTGCCCCTGGACAACAATGGTGATGGCAAGCTCAGCGGGGCCGAGGTCCGCAAGGGGAGAGAGGCTATCACCCGCCTGGTCGATCAGGGCCTGACACTCAGCAACCGCAGCGGGGCCTGCCAGTTAACTGGCAGGCAGTGGGGCGTGTCCCGCCACAGCGATGGCCCCTACGCCGCCGGGCGCTACCAGGTTACCTGTCCGGACAATCAGGTACCGGAGTCCATCACATATTCATTGCTGTTTGAGCAGGATTCCTTGCATCGGGCACTGGTGAGCGTGGCGGACAGCCAAGGCGAACGCCTGGGTGTGCTGGCGCCCGATGACCGGACTATGCCTCTGGGCACCAGCACAGGGACCGTTGGCAATAGCCTGAAACTGTTTGCTACCTTTCTCTACGAAGGCATTATCCATCTGTTGATCGGTCTCGATCATATTCTGTTCCTGCTGGTGCTGATGCTGCCGTCCACCCTGCCGCCGAAAACCCGCCGTTCCAGGCAAGCCTCTCAAGGTCGCGACCTGAGTAACCGTTTGCTGGAACTGGTGGGTATCGTCACGGCCTTCACAGTGGCGCATTCCATTACCCTGGCTCTGGCGGCACTGAATATCGTGACACTGCCCATCGCCTGGGTGGAAACCGTCATTGCCTTGTCCATCGCCGTCGCTGCCCTGAACGTATTCTGGCCAATCCTCGGCCACAAGACCTGGAAGCTGGCTTTCGGGTTCGGCCTCATTCACGGTTTCGGTTTCGCCAGTGTGCTGGGGGAACTAACATCCGGAGTATCGCAGACAGTGGTCGCTCTGGCAGGCTTTAACCTGGGCGTGGAACTGGGACAGCTGATGTTACTGGTGGTACTGTTCCCGTTGCTGTACTTCTGCGGTCGTTTCCGACTCTACGAGCGTGCCGCCGTACCCGCCATGCTGCTGATGGTCGGAGCCCTGAGCCTGTATTGGATGGCAGAACGCGCCACGGCTATCTAGCAAAAACGCCCGGCGGCATCACTGCCGGCGGGCGCTCTCCATAACGTTTGCGGTTCAGGAATGGTCAGTGCAGGGCACGCATCTGCCTGGGATAAAGCGCTGCGCTCACTTCCGGCTCCTCCAACAAATCTGCCAGCTCGCGGTCCACCTCGGTTTCTTCACCTTCATCCGGCAACGGTTCGAACAAAGTGCTCAACCAGGCTGTCACGGACGGCGCTTCATCACGCTTGTAGTCCGTCGACAGGGCCTTGATGCGGCGGAATCCAATGATGCGCTGGTGCTTGGGATCCCGAATTTGTTCAAACCCCCGCCAATAGACGTGGTCACGGGTATGCAACTGCACGAACAGTGTATCGATGGGGTCTGATGGCTCAGCCTCCTCACCGCTATCTTCGGGCATTGCCTCGGCTGCGTCCGCAGTCTCGTTCTCGGGTTTCTTGTGGCGAATGGTGGTCCAGGCGGGATAGAGAACCGCCACGGCGTCGGCTTCCACATGCTCGCGGGCAGCACGGAGGATTAACCCCCAGCGGGCCTTGTCGGCATCGGTTTCAAGGGAATTGATGGGCAAGTCGTAGCTTTGTTCACTGGACAGGACAATAGCCATCATCGGGGCATCAAGCTCCCCCATGGCCTCGGCCTGTGCTACAGATACCAGTTCGTCGATTGCCATCGGTTGGTTCATAATACGCTCGCCTCCTCGATGCCATCAGGGTCTGTCAGGAAGACTGAGGCCTTCCTGACTTACAGCATAGCCTGTTCCGGCTATAAAGATAAACGTGGAATTGGCCGGGTCGGATCACAAACCGGGATTTCAACCCTGCCCGCCAACCCCAGGCGTCAATTGATCCCTTCTTCCAATTGCTCATACCGGGGGAACCAGGGGTTGGCTTCTTCCAACTGAGCAGCCAGTTGTAACAGTAACCCTTCGCTACCATGGGCACCCCCGAACTGGACACCGACCGGCAGGCCAGACGACGTCCAGTGCAGGGGCACGGACATCGCTGGGGTTCCCGTCAGGTTAGCCAACTGGGTGAAGGGCGTGCGGGCGAGGTTTTCCATGGCCATCTGGTCGACCTGACCACTCTTGTGCACCAGCTTGCCGGCTTTCAGCGCCAGCATCAGCTTGGCGGCAAATTGCAGGTGGGACGGCGTGTCCAGCTCTCCGATCTTTGCCGGGAGCTGGCCGGTGGTCGGGCACAGGTACAGATCAAACTGACCGAAATACGCCCCCAATGCGCGGGAAAAGTCGTTCCATTGCTGGCGTCGACTGACATACTCTGGCAACGGCAGGGTACGTCCCAGCATGCCGATCAACCGGGTATCCAGCTCGAAATCACTTTCGCTGGCACCCAGCTCTGTTTTGGCCTTTTCCATCAGCACCGACACTTCACCGAAATACAGCCCCAGGTAACAGCGGGCCAGTGCCATACCATCAAGTTCTGGGCGGGCGTACTCCACCTGGTGGCCCAGACTTTCCAGCAAGCGCGCGGTTTCTTCCACCGCTGCCACACACTCAGGTGCCACCTCGGTCTTATACGGTGAGGACGTGAACACGCCAATGCGAAGCTTGCCCGGGGCGCGGCGCATCAGATCCGCATAGGGTTCGGAAGGCGGCGGAATCACGAACGGATCACCGGCCGCTGGCCCGGCCAGTACGTCCAGCATGGCGGCACTGTCGCGGACGGTGCGGGTGACCACATGATCGGTGGAGGCACCATTCCAGGCCTCCCCCACAAAAGGCCCCGACGAAATACGACCACGGGAAGGCTTGAGCCCGAACAACCCATTATAGGCGGCCGGAATACGAATGGAGCCACCACCGTCATTGGCGCCAGCCAAGGGCACAATACCGGCGGCAACCGCCGCACCGGAACCGCCACTGGAGCCGCCAGGCGTCCGACCGGTATCCCAGGGATTGCGGGATGGCCCCCAGAGAATGGATTCGGTCACCCCTTTCAGGCCAAACTCCGGGGTGGCAGTGCGTCCCAGGAACAAAAAGCCTCCCTCACGGGCACGACGTACGAACTCCGAATCCCTCGGAGCAATATTGTTTTTCAGCCCGCGACTGCCATAAGTGCATGGCTGACCTTGCTGTTCCTGAGCCAGATCCTTCAGCAACAGGGGAACGCCGGCAAAGGTCGCCTCCTTGTCGTATGGCTGGGCAAGGGCTTCGGAGTACTGCGGAAAACAAATGGCGTTCAGTCGGCCATTGACCTGATCCGCGCGCTCTATTGCGGCTTCGCATACTTCCCGGGAGGACGTTTCGCCCCGCCGGATCAGGTCAGCGAGTGCCACGGCGTCGTATTTTTGGTATTCGGATTGCTTCATCGTTGCTTCCATTTGTTATTCTGAACTCTGAGGAGTCACGGGTATAACGTTTATGAAGACAAGACTCAATAGCCACCTCCTGGCTGTCCTGCTTGTCCCGCTGGTATTTTTGGCGACCCTGGCCAGAGGTTCGGAGTCGGTTGATGACTGGAAAGACGTCATTCGCAGCTCACCCTACTGGGTCAGTCAGGGCGTCTATGACAATATCGTCACCATTCGGCGCTGGGTGCTGAAGGAATCCGGTTACTGCTCCGACAGTGAACGACACATCCTGTACAACATGCGCGGGCAGTTCCTCGGCTATATGAACGATGGCGACGATCGCAAAGACACCCAGAAGCGACTCAATGACACCCGCGCCCGGCTGGCGGCAGAGGGGCGTGCCGACACCTGGGCGCGAGGCAGCGAAGGCACCACGGGCTATCCCTTTGCCCTGGCCTGCGATCAGCCCCACGTCAATCTCGACGAAGCCATGGCACGCTACCTCGGCACCCTGCCCGCCGACCTGGTCTGGGGCGCCTGGGACGACCTGAGTTTTGCCTCCGCTGACAGCCCGCAATCCCTACACAACGCGTTAATGTATGTGTACAACACCCGCAAACAGCAGCAGAGAATCGACCTGCCCAGAGGACTGATCCGTTATCTCGGCGGCCAGTTGCTGATTGAAAGTGGTGGTCAGCAGCGGGCGCACTCCGCTGCAAACGCCCGTGGCATCCTTCAGCTGTCACCTGCGGCCCTGCAAGATTGCAGTATTCAACCCGCAAACTACTGGCATCGACTGGCGCAGATTGATTGTGCCCTGCGCCTGATAAACCAGAACGCGCGCAACCTGCAGCCGGCATTCGAGGAACGCTTTGGCCACCTGCCTAAAGCCAAGCGGGATCGCCTGTTTACCCTGATGCTGGTACAGGCCTACCACGGCGGCGCCAACCGGGTAAGGACACTGCTGGACGAGGACAGCCTGTCAAAACCGGCGGCCTATTTCGCCCAACACCATGACAGTTACACAGCCGGGGATATCGCTTTCGGGATGATCTTCCATAACCTGGGCAGGGACCGGTTCGGACTGGCTTCCCTGTATTATGTAGCGGATGTGCAACTGGCCACCGAAGCCCTGTGCAACAGCCCAAGACTCAAGGACACCGACTTTTGCAACTGACCGCCGACAAACATTCGTGGAACTGACTCTGACTCCGGAGAACCTGTCTCCCTACATTGCGGTGTTCCTGTTACTCGCCTCCGCCATCACGTCCATGATTACTGCCAGTCTGGGGGCCGGTGGTGGGGTGTTATTACTGGTGTTAATGGCCATGTGGGTGCCACCCGCTGCCATTATCCCGGTGCATGGCATGATCCAGCTTGGTTCCAACGCGGGACGAGCGGTCCTGGCCCGCCGCCACACAAACTGGAAAACCATAGCCGCATTTGCTCCGGGCGTCCTTGTCGGTGCAGGGCTGGGCGCCTGGCTGCTGGTGGACCTTCCCGCACACCTGTGGCAACTGACCATTGCCCTGTTCGTGCTGTACCTTTGCTGGGGTCCGAGCCTGCCCAAAGGCGCGTTCGGGCCGTTCGGCGTCTTTCTGGCTTCAGCGATCACCAGCTTTGTCAGCCTGTTTGTGGGCGCAACCGGCCCCCTGGTCGCCGCGTTTATCAAGCAGATGCATACGGAAAGGTTCACCACCGTCGCCACCTTTGCGACTGCCATGTGCCTGCAACACGCCCCTAAGGCACTGGTGTTTGGTGTCGCCGGATTCGTCTTCCATGAATGGCTGGTGTTCATTCTGGGCATGATTGCCTGTGGCTTTGCCGGCACCTGGATTGGCCTGCACATGCTCAGGACCATGAGCAACCGGCTGTTCAGTCAGGCATTCAACATTCTGCTGACCGTGCTGGCACTCAGACTTCTCTGGCAAGCCGCCAGTGCAGATCTGTTTTGATCTGAAAAGGGATCAGAGCTCGGGAACCGGCACGACAACAACCTTGTTGCGCCCCTGGGCCTTGGCGATGTAACACCCCTCATCAGCACGGGCCACCACCTCACGGGGACCGGAATCTCCGGGCGACAACCCTGTCAGTCCGATACTGGTGGTCACCCCGAAAGAGCGACCGTCCTGCTCAATATGCAGCGCCTGAACGCCGGCGCGGATTTTCTCGGCCAATACCTCGGCGTGGTCCAGTCCGCAGGCCGGCAGAATAATCCCGAACTCATCGCCACCCAGACGCGCCACCGTGTCTGACTGGCGTACGGAGTCCTTAAGCAGGTCAGCCAGGCGTTTCAGCAGGTCATCCCCAAGCAGATGCCCACCTTCGTCATTGATCGGTTTGAAGTAATCCAGATCAATCAGCATCAACACACTGACTGACGCCTGCTTGTTGACCTCAGCGAGGCATTTCATCAGTGCGGCACTGAACGCCCTACGATTCAACAACTGGGTCAGACTGTCATGAGTGGCTTCCCAGGACAGCCGCTCTTCCTGACGCCGGCGTTCGCTGTCATCCCGGAGCACAAACACCAGCCGTTCGTTCTCATGCCCCTTGCGCAGGTGCAACATGGTGAGATCAATATCAAAGATCTGTCCCCTGGCATTACGAAGGGTCACGTACAGGCTCTCAAAGTCTTCGCCCGCGAGAAAATCCGAGGCTTGCCACTGACGCTCTTCATTTTCGATGACGGTACGCTCGAAGAAATTCTGATTCTCGCAATTTTCCCCATTACCGATGAATGAGCATGCGGCGCGGTTGGCGTAACGGATCACACCGCCAGTATCCACCATCAGCACACCTTCCTGAAGAACTGCGAGAATGCTGTCCGCCCTCTGTTGCTCTTCCCGAAGCGCTTGCTCAACCTCCAGTTCATGGGTGATATCGCGCACGACCGTAATGGTCCCCAGGGACTTGTCCGGCGTCTCGATGGCAGCGGTCATCACATCGGCCCAGATTGCCCCACCGGACGTGCCACGCAGCAGCCGGAATCGCCCACGGAACACCTCATGGTTGCGCAAGGCGGAGTACCATTCCCGCAACGCCTGCTCCCGATCATCCTCATGGACCCCGGCAATGAGATACCTATGGAGCAGCCCGTTGCCACCGCTGTTGGTGATTTTCTCGAACGTCGGATTTACAAATTCAATCCTGCCCAGGACATCAGTCTGCACGATACCTATGGGGGCACTCTGAGTCAGTGAACGGAAAAACGCTTCCCGCTCCGCCAGTGATGACAGGACCTCGTCCCGCTCTTCCATCACCGTATTGAAGGTTTCCGCCACCTGACGGATTTCCCGCACGCCCGTGACGTCCACCGGCGTCGTGCGGACCCCCAGGTGCCGCTCGGTTATCTGGCGTCCAAGGACATCCATGGGCGTCATCAACCGCCGAAACACTACATAGGCAAAGGGCGCCAGAGTAACAATCACCGCCAACAACACCCAAAGCAGGTTATCCATCAGGCGGGCGGCCGGAGCAAACGCTTCCCTCGCGGGCCACGCCGCGGCAACAAACCAGGGCGCCTGATCCATCTGCTTCACAGCCATGATGGTCTTATCGCCATCACCATTCTCAGAGGCAACAACCCCCTCAAATCCGGACATCGCCTGTTGCAGGGCAGAACTCCTGGCCGGTACCGGCTCCATAACGGTGCCAGTCCTGCCATCAGCCAGGGTAATGCCTCCCTGGGTAGCGACACTGACATAGCCAGACTCGCCGATACGTACCCGGCCAACGTCCCCCATAAAGTTATCCGCATTCAGCAGAATGGCGCCCGCGATCATTCCAATAAACCGGCGGTTATGATCGAAGACCGGAGCAGTAATCATGATCGCGGGCTCATTTTGATAAAACGATCGAAAGGGACGGCTTACGACGGGGGTCAATTGTTGAGACGTTCTTCTGAAATACTCCCTACCACTGACATCCAGGCCTTTCTGGGCATGCGCTTCCGGGAACTCCGCAAGTATCCTGCCGTCGGCACCGATCAGGTAAAACGCATCGAACAGATGGCGCAAGGCGATCTCACGGCGGAGCAATGTCGTGGCGCGAATGTGCAGGATATCCTCGCGCATACTCAAATCATCGGCGATTTCGGCGAGAATGGACAGCCGTTGCGTCAGCTTGTCATCCAGTTCCCCCGCCACAAGGCTGGCAATGATGACCACTTCGTTCTTCGCCTGGGTTTCCAATTCGCTCTGACTGACCAGGGTACCGGCGATTGTGACGACGATCGCCGACAGAAAGATAACCAGAATAACGAACGCAACGGCACGGTTTACCAGACTGCCTAACCAGCGTTTAATCAGCACAGCGACGCGACTCCGCACAGACAGAAACAAGCTAACCCGTTCTGCCGTAAGTGGTAGAGATGATTAAACACAGGTTAGTACATGAGCATTAGGATTAACGACATAGTTTCAGGATTTTAACAGACCCCGCATTGCACCTCAGGTTACAAAACTTGAATATTTAGTGATAATCGTTATTATTTAGATCTATTTATTCGTATCGAGGCAAAATCATGTCCGAAGTTCCCCTTGCCAACGCCCCGGAAACCCTGGCAACACCGCTCAGTCAGCTGATAGACATGGGTGGGCCCGTGATGGTGGTTTTGCTTGCACTGGCCGTTGCAGGGGTCGTGACTTTTGTCTATCTGATGCTTTTTGGTGCCTTCTACGCCCCTCGTCTGACCGGGAAACTTAAAAACGCGATTACCTTTTGGCAAGAAAACCTGTCTGATCAGGCCCCGAAGCAGCTTCGCGACCAGGCCACTTTCTGGTCGCGGCTGAATCCCCTGCACCATCTGTTGGCAGACACCATGGCAAACCAGTTGGCGGGCCGCAGTCCGCAGCAGGTGCGGGAAACCGCAGCGCGTGACGCACAGCGATCCCTTGAGCCGTTCGAGGCACCACTGAAAATCATTGAAGTGATTGCCGCCCTGGCCCCCCTGCTGGGCCTTCTGGGTACGGTGCTCGGCATGATGGAAGCTTTCAGCGCCATGGCCGCAACCGAAGGCCGGGCCAATGCCAGTCAACTCAGTGGCGGCATTTACGAAGCACTGACCACCACGGCGGCCGGCCTGGTGGTGGCCATTCCCTTTGCCGCCCTGGCGGCCTGGATCGAATTCCGCCTGCGCCGGATCCACAAAACCGTCAACGGCGCCCTGGTCAGCGTTCTTGCCGTCGACCCGAATAGCGAACAAGACACGATTTACTCCGCCGCTGAAGAGGCTCCGGAACCTGCAGCCAGTGTCGCTGAAAAACCCGTCCGCGAAGTCACCACCGAGTCCCGGAGCCATCTTGCCCATGCAACTGGTTGATCCGAGGCCACGCCGCCCGATCCCGATCCGGATCACCCCGCTGATCGACGTCGTATTCATCCTGCTGGTGTTCTTCATGCTCACCAGCCGGCTGCTGCCGGTGGATTTCCTGGAACTGTCCAATCAGACGGGCAACACCAGCCCCACCACCGGCGAACCGATTCCGGAACTCCGGGTCATGACCGACGGACGTCTGGAATGGAAAGATCAAACCTTCACCCTGCCAGACGTCTTGCCCGCTTTGCAGGCGAGCGGGGTCCGGGAGGTAAATGTCAGTACCGCACCGGAAACCGGGCTCAACCACTTTACCCAGACCCTGAGTAGCCTTAAGGATCGTGGAATTACCGCACACTGGAAGCGGACACCGGCGTCCGGGAGCCGCCTGTGATCGAGCTGGTTCCACCACCGGCAACGTCCGGCAAAACTCTGATGGAGCGTGTGGAAGACTCCCTTCTGCCACTGATCAATCTGGTGTTCCTGTTGCTGATGTTCTTCATCGTGGCCGGACAACTGGCGGATACTCCCTTACCGGATCTTCCGGCCGCTACCCGGGCCGAAGGCCGGCAACCACCCCACGCGGATCTCATGATCTCGACGGACAAGGGCTGGCACATCGACGGTGAAACCATCTCCAGGGAGGCCCTGCCCACCCGGCTTCCCGCTCCGGACGAATCCACACCCCTGAAGATTGCCGCCGGCGAAGATGTGTCCATGTCAGAGCTGGAGGATCTGCTCCGGTTACTGGAGGATAACGGCTACACCGATGTCATTCTGCTGACGGAGCCCACGCAGTAATGGTCGCAGGCAAGAAAGTAAGGGGACTGTTTCTGGTCCTGGCAGTTTTGATCACCGCTGTTGCGGTGGTTGTTGCGATGCCGCGGGACGTACCGACGCTGACTTCCCTTGGCGAATCATCCGTCAATACCGCTCCGGCCATGAAGATCTCCCTCGCCGGAGCACCCCGTAACGAAGCCCCAGAAGCGGAGCCAGAGGAACAGCCTGAAGAGCCAGAGCCAGAGCCAGAGCCAGAGCCAGAGCCAGAGCCAGAGCCAGAGCCA
>JAKLLS010000111.1 GCA_022014155.1 Marinobacter sp.
ATGACAGACGCTCCACACGGAGGAACGACTATGCAAAAGCCAGTAGTCAAACATTTCTTTGATGAACCGACTAACACCTTCAGTTACGTCGTGAAAGACCCCGACAGTGATGCCTGCGCCATTGTCGATTCGGTTCTGGATTTCGATTATGCGGCCGGACGGACGGATGTTCGTTCCGCTAATGAGATCATCCATTACATCGAAGACAGCAACTTGAATGTCGAATGGATACTTGAAACCCACGTTCACGCCGATCACCTGTCCGCAGCGTCTTACCTGCATGAAAAGTTGGGCGGTAAGACCGGCATTGGCAAAAAGATCGTTGAAGTTCAGGAAATTTTTGGCAAAGCCTTCAACGCCGGTACCGAGTTTGCCCGTGACGGCAGCCAGTTCGATCAGTTGTTTGAAGAAGGGGATACCTTTCGCATCGGCAATCTGGAAGGCCGCGTCCTACATACGCCCGGACATACCCCGGCCTGCCTGACTTATGTCATTGGTGATGTGGCGTTTGTGGGAGACACCCTGTTTGCCCCGGATGCCGGAACCGCGCGCTGCGACTTCCCCGGCGGCGATGCCCATACCCTTTACCTTTCCGTCCAGAAGGTACTGGCGCTTCCCGGGGAAACCCGGATCTTCCTCTGTCACGACTACAAGGCGCCCGGCCGGGATGAATTTCAATATCAAACAACGGTGGCCGAACAACGCGCCAACAATGTCCATGTTCGCGAAGGTATGAGCGAAGCCGAGTTCATCAAACTCAGGACCGAGCGGGACGCAACGCTCGACATGCCGCGGCTGATCCTGCCATCGGTACAGGTCAACATGAGGGCGGGTGAGATGCCCCCGGCTGAAGAAAACGGGCAGGTGTACCTGAAAGTCCCCATCAACCTTTTCTGACAGGGGAAGTGATATATGACGAATCGGCTTATCCGGTTCCTGCCCATTCTGGGCTGGCTGAAGGACTACCGTGGCGACACCTTTATCAGCGATGCACTGGCCTCAGTCATTGTCACCCTGATGCTGGTACCCCAGGCACTGGCCTACGCGCTGCTGGCAGGCCTGCCACCTGAGGTAGGCCTGTACGCCAGTATGATCCCGCTGGTGGCCTATGCCCTGTTCGGCACCAGTGCAACGCTCGCCGTAGGGCCTGTAGCCGTGGCATCGCTGATGACAGCCTCTGCGCTGGGAGGCATTGCGCAGGCAGGATCACCGGAATACGTGGGTGCCGCGTTGGTACTGGCTACACTCTCTGGCCTGATTCTTTGCACCATGGGCCTCCTGCGCCTGGGGTTCCTCGCCAACTTTCTCAGTCACCCTGTGATATCCGGGTTTGTCACCGCCTCCGGCATCCTTATTGCCAGTAGCCAGCTCGGCCACATCCTCGGCATCCAGGGGGGCGGTCATAACCTGCTGGAGATGGCTCACAGACTCTGGCAACAGATCAGTGGTTCTAACCCCGTGACTCTGCAGATTGGTGGGGGCACCCTGCTCTTCCTGTACCTTTGCCGCAGGTTTCTCAAACGTGGGCTGACCGGTGCAGGACTTCCGGAACGGCTGGCGGATCTCACTACCAAGGCAGCGCCAGTGACTGCGGTAATCTTCACCACAGCAGCGGCCTGGCACTTCGATCTCGGTGCCGCAGGTGTCAACCTGGTTGGAGAAGTGCCCAGTGGTCTTCCCGACATCCGCCTTCCTTCGATGGACCCGAATATCTGGTCTACCCTGGTACCTGCCGCCATTCTGATCAGCCTGGTCGGCTTCGTTGAATCCGTTTCTGTGGCACAAACCCTTGCTGCGAAAAGGCGCCAAAGGATTAAACCGGATTCCGAACTGATTGCCCTTGGCCTCGCCAACATGGCCTCAGGTGTCAGCGGCGGTTCCCCGGTATCCGGCGGCTTTTCAAGGTCCGTGGTCAACTTCGAGGCTGGAGCTCAGACACCTATTGCCGGCATTCTGACGGCCGTGGGCATTGCTGTTGCCACTCTGACCCTGACCGGCCTTCTGGCCTTCCTTCCCAAAGCAACCCTGGCAGCAACTATCATTATTGCCGTCAGCACCCTGATTGACCTGCCAGCTATCGGAAGGACTCTGGCCTACTCGAAAGCGGACGGTGCGGCCATGCTGGCGACGATCATCCTGACCCTGGTACACGGCGTTGAGGCGGGCATCACCGTTGGCGTCGCTCTCTCAATCGGTTTGCACCTTTACCGTACGAGTCGTCCTCACAGCGCCATCGTCGGTCGAATCCCCGGCACCGAGCACTTTCGCAACGTACAACGTCACAAGGTGGAGACCGATGAAAAGACCGTCATCGTCCGGGTGGATGAGAGCCTGTATTTCGCTAACGCCCGCTACCTTGAGGACACCGTTATGGCCCTGGTCTCCGATCATCCAAAGATGAAAAATCTGGTGTTGGCCTGCCAGGCGACCAATGACATTGACGCCTCCGCCCTGGAAAGCCTCGAAGCAATCAACAGCCGGCTGGACGATGCAGGTATCCGCCTGCATCTGGCAGAAGTGAAGGGCCCGGTCATGGATCGCCTTAGACGGACACCTTTTTGTAAGGAGCTGACCGGCCAGATCTTCCTCAGCACCTACGACGCGTGGAAGGCGCTTGTGAAAAAACCGACAATCCTGTGCACACCAGACTGACAGTCCAGACGGTGCGCCCGGCGCGGCCTTTCCTGACCGCGCCGGGCACCTCAGCACAGGATCACATACTGCCTGACAACTCACCCTGCAAAATCGGCAACTGCACCGTGCCCTCAAGGTTGACATAAGGCACCAGTGCATCCCTTGACCAGCTTGCGGGGTACTGCGGATGGAATCCGTAAACCAGCAGAGCCAGCTCATCTCCGGGTGCCAATGCCTCAGCCACCCCGACCAGCTCGATGACCTCCTGGTCCTTCAAGCCACGCACCGGCTTGATCTGATCGTCGATCAGTTGCCAGCGGCTCTCACCCTCGGCACGCTTGCCAAGGCCGACAAACACAATCGGATCACAACCGGCTGCGTAGGGATCAAGCTCTACCTCACAGGATGAACGACCGGTCAGATCCGAAACCGTGAGCCTGGCCGTAGCAATGCCGCCCAGGGTTGCACCGTTTTCCCCCGCCTGACCCAGCAGGAGTGCGGCAGGTGGCTGGGTAGCGGTTGCCACGGCTTCATATCCGGAGGCGACTGGCACGTCTGTCACCACGGCTCGCTCGACCACCGAGGCCCCCTGGAGCTCGCCACCTTCAAGGGCCGGTGCAGGGAATGAGTCCATGGGCACCGAGATGGATTGGCCATCATCCAGGGAAAGGCAGACCTCCGAATCGGTGCCATCAAAATAGCCGGCCAGGGGTTTGCCCTGCAAATGGTGCTCTAGCCAATTCAACGTTGCGTCTGAAATAGAGATATCGCCACAGGCAAACTGACCCGCCGCGCCCTGAAACCCTGGAATCTCCAGCAAGCCTGCCGTCGGATCCACGTATTCAGCTGGTTGCACCTCGTCCGGCGCCTCCACCGGCAGGATGTGACCGGTCTGATGGGTCAGCAAACGAACATCACCACCAAGGGATTGCAGGCATTCAAAGTTACGCCAGGCGTCATTGAAGTTGAACAGGGTGTCTTTCATGCCCTGGGTCAGCAGTACGTCCACCTTCGGATAAGGCGTTGGTTCAACATCATAGGCGGGCGGATTGATCTGGTAGTTCAGCAAATCAGGGGCATCAGATACCGACACGGGCTCGCCCGTGCAACGATAAGCTGGACTGTGATAGTAAAAGAAATCGAGACCGGCTTCCGGGAAGCGGTTCAGTGTTGCCCCCTGAACGAGTATCTCGCGAATGATCGGGTCCAGGCCGCCGTTACCATTGCCGGTCGAGCCCGCTTCGCCACCTGCCACTAGCACAAGATCCCATCCGGTCTTGATCACATTGCCGGGGTTCAGGCTGTAACGCAGATCGTACCAGGTAATGTCTGGAACAAGGGCATCCAGCCTCTGGCGCGGATCCTGGCCGTGCAGCAGGAGCTGAAAACCACCACCATAGCTGCCACCAATAGCGCCGGCCACGAGGTTGGGATTCAATTCCTTCGGCAGATCAGGCTCGTGGCGGTGTTGCAGATAGTCCAGATTGTCCTCGGCCCAATCCAGAATCTGTATCAGGTCACGGCCCTCAAACTCGGGGTCCATCACCCGGACAGTACCGGTGCTTTCACCAAAGCCCCTCTGGTCGATGGAGATGACCGTAAAACCGGCTTCACGGTAGTTCTCGAAACCTTCGGTATTGCGTGACCCGCCGAAACCATGACCATGCAGTACCAATGGATGGCCCACCTTGCAGTCGATACCACCAATCGGTTCGAGTACCTGAAAGGCAATGGTTTCACCGCTGGCCGAATCCAGCATGACCGGGTAACTCCGCCCTCCCTCGGTCGGCGTATCCTCAGAGCAGGACACAGGGACCACATCAGGCAATTCGCATTGGGACGCATCGCTCCGTCCCGGGTTATCACAGCCCTGCTGCTCGGACTCGCCCGCAACTGCAGAGGGTTGTTCCGATGCGGCATCATCGGATCCAGAGCCGCCGCACCCGGCGACGGTCAGGGTTAGCAACAATGGAACAAAGGGGGTTAGGCGCACACAGCGGCGTAAGGAATAAGACATGATTAGTTGTCCTTGTTTTTGTAATTAGGGAGCTCAACGAGAACAACGACGAAACATCACATTGTGTTCCGTTTTGTCTCGAGAAAGGCCCGAAAGGACAATAAGTGAAGTGATCACGGAAGTGCGCGGGAGGGACTCCCCAAAACAAGTCAAGGCGCCTGTTATCGTGATTGCCCCGGGAGCGGGTTCCCGGGGTCTTGTTTAGGGCTTATCGAACGATCATATTGGTTGCTGTCGCATGGGCATACAACTTACCTGCTTCATCACGGAGGTAGCCCTCCGAGATCACCAGCGAGCGACCGGCATTGATGACTTTTCCCTCAGCAATCATGTTGGTGTTGAAAGGAATCGGTCGGCACATCTTGATATTCAGATCGGTTGTACCGTAGCCCTCGCCCACCTGCAGTAACGTGTGGGTCGCACAACCGGTGACAGAGTCCAGCACCGTTGCAGCAAAACCACCATGTACCCCGCCCAACGGATTGGTGTGGCTGGCATCGGCCGTGGCAATAAATACGACACGCCCATGCTCCACCTCGGAAGGTTTCATCGGGATGGTCTTGGCGATGCCGGGTGTCGGAAATAATCCCCCGGCAAATGCCTGCATGATTTCGAGGCCGGTCATTTCTTTTGGATCAATCATCTTTCGTTACCCCTCAGTCAATTACGTTCAATGATCAGGCTCAGTGAGTCGCTTTGGCGGACTCACCCCCCAGGCCAATCAGTTCCCTGGTTCGCGCAACCAGATCGGATTCATCCACATCGTTCGGGTGAAAATCGGTCCGGTAGTAATCCAGAAACTGAGGGATGAATATTTTGTAGTGCTGCTGGGCAAAAGCCGCGAACTTACGCCAGGTTTTAAGATTGAATAGCTGCCCATCACGCTTCATCAGCACAATGTGATACACCGTCGACATGGTCGTGATCAGAGCGAGACTCAGCGTAAAAATGGCGACCCGTGGTAGGTAGGCAGTAAGCCCTTCACCATAAAGATACTGGTACAGATCGAAGGCAACCGCCTTATGTTCGGTTTCCTCAATGCTGTGCCACAACCACAGGTTACGAATGGTCTCATCGTTCATAAAAGTGTGGGTGCTTCTCATCATGGTGGTCACCAACACGGCGGTGTAGTGCTCAAGGCCAACCGTGACCAACAGGTTCCATTTTTCAGGAAACAGAGACTCTATCCCTTTCAGGATGGTACCGGTGACACGCTCCAGTGACTCCGGATCCAGGCCATACTGCTGAGCACTGACATGAAATGCATGATGCTCCTTGGAGTGCATCGCCTCCTGCCCTATGAAAGCACCAATATCCCGATCCAGTTGTTGGTTGGCTTTCGCCTGGGGCCGCAGTGCGCGCACTGAGCGCACAAAGTAGGACTCTCCTTCGGGAAAGAGCGTCGACAGCCCGGTGAAATAGTGTGTAAAGGAGGGCTCGTTATCGCACCAGTATTTGGGCATGTCATCGAACTCATAATCCATGCGTCGCACAGGGAACGAAGTAGAAGCTTGATTGTTGGCAGTCGTCATAACGGATTTCCTCTCTGCGTTCTAAAATGGAACTTACCGTCACAAAGCTATCCTGTGCTACTATTTCAATCCATACCTTTTTAGAACTTGCATAACAGTTGTCCCATTCTGAACGACGCCCTGACTGGCGAGACTATGCTGGGACAATGAGGGGAAATCGGCATGAAATGGCAAGAACTTGGAGAAAAAAACTGCCCGGTCGCGCGCAGCCTGTCTATTCTGGGTGATCGCTGGACGCTATTGATTATCCGCAATGCCTTTCTGAGGACTTGCCGATTCGAGGACTTTCAGAAACAGCTCGGCATCACCCGCCATCTGCTTTCGGATCGTCTGAATCGGCTGGTGGAGAAAAACGTCTTTAAGAAGGTTCTGTACCAGGAAGCGCCCAAACGCTATGAGTACAAACTGACCGAAGCGGGGCTGGCCCTTTACCCGGTCATGCTGGTGCTCACCAAATGGGGAAACACCTGGATGAACGAAGACGGCAGCCATCCCCCACTGGAGTATGTCCACAAACCCTGCGGCCATAAAACCAGCCCGGAGCTGTGCTGTTCGGAGTGCGGCGAAGAAATCCATGTCAGGGACATGATGCCCCTGTTGGACAGACTTCAAGACAATGCGGAATCCCCCCTCACCGGCATCTCCTCGTGACGATCAGCAGTGGCGCAACACACTGTCAGGCCGGAACAGTTCCGTGCCAGACTGGCAACGTCATATCTTCAGGTTCTTCACTGGGACCTCCGGTACGGCTCTTGAACGCGCCCTCCTCAATGGCCACCCGGAAAAGTGCCGTGGCCTTGCGCTCTTTCGCGTTGGGCGACCGCACCTGATCCCAGCGACCGGGTTCCAGCTGATCGATAATCGCCCGAAAGGCAGCGTCGAATTCCTGATCATCCGTCACCCGTGAAGGCCGGCCAAACAGGACGGCGGACTCATAGTTGGCACTGTGATTGAAGGCGGACTTGGTCAATACCCACTCGTTCGTAACTGCAAAGGAAATGCACAGCAATATTCCTGATGACAGACGCTGTGACATCCGGCCACCGTTGAGGGCATGGAGGTACAGGTCGTCACCCAGACGCCATACCGTCAGCGGGACAATACGGGGCTCACCGTCCTCCACAAACGCTACATGGCCGGTTTTCAGGCGATCGATAAGAGCGTAAACCGGTGCCCGTTCATAACTGGCGCGCTTGGCTGTCCGCTTCACCCGACTACGCGGGCAGCAGGTCAGGGACGATGTAGTGCTCGGTGTCTTGTCCATCAGTGTCATCGGGTACTCCTTCAACAAACGGTGAATCCTTAAAACGTACGCGTCTATTGAAGGGCATATCTGATACCATCAAAAGATCCAGATAATAAACTTTCATGGAACCAGCTGACGTGATTGACGATATCCGGCTCGATGGCAACGCTCCCCTGCAGCATCAGCTGTACCAGCAACTGGCTCTACGCATCCTCCAACAGCGATACCTGCCAGGCAGCCCGCTACCTTCCAGCCGCCAGCTTGCGAGGGACCTGGGGGTCAGCCGCAATACCGTGAATGCCGTCTACGACCAGCTTAAAGCGGAGGGATTCCTGCAAAGCCAGGCAGGTAAAGGCGTGTTTGTTCATGAAGACATCACAACCACGGTACGGCCTGTCGTCCCCGGGCCTGAGCGCCCCATTGCCACCGCCAATACCCTGCCACCATTGCCCGCCCGACCTCGCAACAACCTGAAGACGGTCGAAGACTCAAACCTGCCCTTCCAGCCCGGATTACCAGACCTGGATGCGTTTCCCATCCGTAGCTGGAACCGGATTCTTCACCATCAGGAAAGCCGTCGGTCACTGCGGGGTTATGACAGCATAAAGGGCTACCAGCCTTTGCGACGAGCCATAGCCAGCTACCTGCGATCATCCCGCGGGGTGCATTGCACAGAGCATCAGGTGATTATCACCAACGGTGCCCAGCAGGCCCTGTCGCTTATTGCCGATGTGTTCCTGCAACCGGAGGACCGGATCCTCTGTGAGAACCCCGGCTACCGTGGTGCGCGCCACGCCCTGGGGCGTTTCAACAACCCGTTGGTGCCTGTGCCCCTGAAAAACCGGGTGTTGGATATCGAAGCACTGGCCAACCTGGGTCCGGCCAAACTGCTGTTCTGCACCCCCACCCACCAGTACCCGATGGGAGGTATCCTCAACCTATCCGAACGTATGGCTCTGGTGAACTGGGCCCAGCGTAATGACTGCTGGATTATTGAGGATGACTACGACAGCGAGTTTCACTTTTTCAACAAGCCCTTTGCCGCCATTCAGGGCATGTTCGACAACGCCCCCGTGCTGTACGTGGGCAGCTTCAGTAAAACCCTGATGCCATCGCTGCGGGTGGGGTATCTGGTCGTCCCTGAGCAAGTTGTGGAAGCAGTCCTTTGGGCCAAGCAACTCAGCGGAGGGGAAACGCCCCTGCTCACCCAGGCAACCATCGCCGAGTTCATCGACAGCGGTCAGTTCACCCGCCACCTGCGCCGCATGCGCCAGCTCTACCGGGATAAATGGACACTGTTCCAGCGACGGGTAACCGAAGACCTCGACGGCCTGGTGCGGCCTGTGGCAGAGAGTGCTGGCATGCACCTGGTGCTGGAAGGAAAGTTCGATGATCGGGTTCTGCACCAACAACTGAAAACCCACGGTTTTGGCAGCACACCGCTCAGTGCCCACTACCTGGGAGAACAGGGTCAGACAGGCCTGGTCATGGGATTCGCCAGTGCCAGCGAGAATCAGATGGAAGGTTGTGTGAAGGCTCTCACCCATCTGTTCGGTGATCCTGGTCGCTCCACCCCGGGACTCATTCCCCCAGAGTCTCGATAAGGGGGAGCTGGCAGCGCTCCAGAAGGAGTACCGTTCAGTATTCAGACCGAATAGCCCTGCCAGGGAGAGAAAACAGATGGAACATACAATGGAACCGGTATTTGTAGTGGGTGGAGCGTCTTTTGACACCATCGTTCATGTTGATGCGTTTCCCGGGGCTTACGCGCAGACCGTCTGGCCTAACCGGAGTTACCGGGCCGTCGGCAGCACCGGCGTAGGTAAGGCCCTGAACCTCAAGGCCCTGGAGGTCCCGGTTGCCCTTCATGCGGTGGTGGGAAACGACCAGGAAGGACAGATGATCCGCCAGACTCTGGAGCAATCAGGGGTCGAGACTCTTATGAGCGAAACCGCTGAGCCGACGGAGCAGCATGTCAATCTCATGGCGCCGAACGGTGAGCGTCTCTCAATCTTCGTCCAGCCGCCAGCTCACGAGGTAACGCTCGACTGGTCCGCCATCAATCAAGCTCTGACAGCCTGCAGCATCGCGGTTATCAACATTCTGGACTATACCCGCCCTATACTGCATGAAGCCGTCAGGCTCGGTGTGCCGATCTGGACCGATCTGCACGACTATGATGGCAGCAATGCTCACCATCAAGCCTTTATCGATGCCGCTGACGTTGTGTTCCTGGCCAGCGACAACCTGCCGGACTATCGTCAGGTGATGGGACAATTACTGCAGCAGGGAAAGCAGTTGGTGGTCTGTACTCATGGGGCGGATGGTGCCACCCTGGCAAATGCAGCAGGCGAGTGGCTGGAACAGCCGGTTTATCCGGTCGACCGGATTGAGGACAGCAACGGCGCCGGCGATGCCTTTTTCAGTGGTTTCCTGTATGGCTACCTGAGGGGCCTGCCGGAGCGCGAATGCTTGCAACTCGCCGCTGCAAGTGGCGCCCTGTGTGTATCGTCCACGAACCTTGCCGCGGAAAGCGCCTCCAGGCACGCGCTGGAGGACATCGTCCGGGGAAGATAAATCGGTCCCGTGTTGCGCGTGGAAAACAAGGAGCGACACATGCCCCATACACCGCCCCCAGCCAGAGTCGGGTTTCTTTATCCAGGCTATGCGGCCGAGGATGACTACCCTCTGATGGGTACCATGGTAGAGCCACCGGCTCAGGTCACCCTGATCCACACCGAGTTTCTCGAAGACGCCCACACCGTTGAAGCACTCAGTGAAATGGGCAGTATTAAGCGACTGTCAAAAGGCGCGGAAGCCCTTGCCGGTTCACAGATTGAATCGGTCATGTGGACCTCCACCAGCGCCAGCTTCGTGCTCGGCCTGGATGGCATCAGCAAACAGATCGATGCGCTTGAGAAAATGCTCTGCGTACCCGCCTCCACAACAGCGATGGCGTTTGCCCGGGCGGTCAAAGCCATTGACGCAGAAACGGTGGCCATTGCTGCCACCTATCCGGAAGACGTTGCGCAGCGATTCTGCCAGTTCCTCAATCACTTCGATATCAGTGTGGTACACCATGCAAGCCGGGGCATTGTAACGGCGGCTGAAGTTGGCACTCTGGGAAAAGAAGACGTGATCAACTTTGCACTGGAGAACACCCGAAAGGATGCTGATGTGCTGCTCATTCCCGACACCGCCTTGCACTCTGCCGCCTGGCTGACCGATCTGGAGAAAGCCACCGGCAAGCCGGTGCTGACTGCGAATCAGGTCAGTTTCTGGGAAGCTCTGCGTTTATGCGGAAAACTGACACCCCAGTCCGGACTGGGCAGACTTTTCGCGGAAGTTCCCTGAACAAACGGGCCTTGCGCAATAGGCGGAAAGACGGCACTGAACGGCTAGCCGTCTGCCGAACCATTCACCGGCATTATGCCCAGCCATCACCATAATAAAGTTCAGCTCGAAAAAAACCTGCCCTACTATCCTGCTACACCATTCCAACAATAAAACCAGGCGAGTTCCAAGCAAACTCCAGAGCCTGTTTAACGAGTCTACAGCCATGATCGACGAAACACTCGTCACCTTTATCAACGTCACCGCTATTCCGTTATCCCTGTTCCTGATCATGCTCGGTATGGGCATGACTCTGACAATCAAGGATTTCAAACGGGTAGCTCTGTATCCGAAGGCAGTTGCCATTGGCCTGACCAATCAGCTCCTTGTGCTGCCCATTGTCGGCTTCGTAGTGGCCTCCACCATGCCCTTGTCGCCGGAACTGG
>JAKLLS010000021.1 GCA_022014155.1 Marinobacter sp.
CCGTTTACCGAACTTGCGGGCGCGGGCGCACATGTCGTTTTCGCTGTCGTCCATGTTCAGGGGCAGGCCCACCACTACCAGGTCCGGCTTCCATTCACCCAGCAAGTCGCCGATGGCATCCCAGTCAGGAATGCCGTCCCGGGCCGGCAACAGGGTCAGGGGCTGGCCGGTGCCCAGTAGCTGCTGGCCGGTGGCCACACCGATACGGCGGGTGCCAAAATCAAACGCCATAACCCGGCGGTTACCTGCCTCAGGCATGGCCGATGGACTCGCTCAACTGGTTCAAGTCAATGCCGATCAGCTTCAACACAGCCTCGTACCGCTTGTCCCAGGGGGTATGGAACAGGATGTCGGTGTTGGCCGGACAGGTCAGCCAGGAGTTACTGCCCAGCTCGCTTTCCAACTGGCCCTCTCCCCAGCCGGCATACCCCAGCGCCACCAGGAATGCGTCCGGGCCCTCCTCACAACCGATGCCTTCCAGGATATCCCGGGACGTGGTGAGCATGACATCATCGGTCACCTGCGCCGTGTTGTGCCAGGTGGTGCCGGGTGAATGCAGAACAAAGCCCCGTTCGGGCTGCACCGGGCCGCCACTGAACACCGGCAGGTCCAGTTCACCGCCCTCCATATCCAGCTGCTCGAGGATTTCCCCCAGGTGAATGTCCAGGGGGTGGTTGATCATCAGCCCCAGGGCACCGTCGTCGGAATGCTCGCACAGGTAGATCACCGCTCCGTGAAAACGCGGATCATCAAGGTAGGGAGAGGCCACCAGGAAGTGGTGCCGCAAACTGTTGGGAGAATGTTTTGATGCCGTCATCCCGATGTCAGCCCCCGACGCTGGAAAGACCAGGTTCGAATGATTTCAAGTTCGTCGACTTCCTCTTTCATGCCTTCCGGAAACGGCGCGAATGGTGCGGCCATGCGCACGATACGGATGGCGGCATCATCCAGCACGGTGCTGCCGGAGGATTGCAGAATGGCGACTTCTTTGATTGTGCCATCCTTTTTCAGAGAAACCAGCATTCTCAGTGTGCCATAGATACCGGCTCGCCGCGCCTCTGTTGGGTAGTTGATATTGCCAACCCGCGTCACCTTGGTGATCCAGTTCTGCACGTACCAGGCGTTACTTGAGCGCAGCGTCGATGCCGCCGTCACTCTCATGATGCGGGGCTTTTTGGCATAGGCCTGGCGCTGGGCATCAAACCGGGCTTCAAGGCTGGCGATTTCCAGGCTGCGCTCCATCAGACTCTTTTTCTTACGCACCGGCAGCGGCTCTTCCGTCGGTTCCACCGCGTCTTCCGGCTCCCGGACCTGGCGGACCGACGCCGCTTCGGTCTTGACCGCTTCGCGATCCTGCTGTTTCACCGGCTCGGTCCGCGACGGCGGTTCCGGCTGCACTTCGGCAATCTTCGGCTGGCTGACCTCTGTCGGCTGCGGCGAGGTCAGCTCGCGGACCTCTTCTTTGGAACCGCTGCCCTGCTGACTGGTCTGTGCCAGGAAGTCGGCCTCGTCCGGATCGGTTTCATCGTCAAACTGCGACAGGGTAATTTCCATGGTTTGCGCGGATGAACGCGGTGGTTCCGGCGCAAAGGTAATCCCCAGCACAATCACCGCATGCACGGCGAGCGCCATGAACAGGGTAAAGGAAAACCGGTCGAAATCACTTACCTGCGCTGCCATTGCTACTTCAACCGCTTCTCGATGGCATCCATCAGTTGCCCGGAAATATCAATACCAAACGCCGCATCCAGTTCACGAATGCAGGTGGGGCTGGTGACGTTGATTTCGGTAAGGTAGTCACCGATCACATCGAGCCCGACAAAGATCAGACCTTTCTCTTTGATTACCGGCGCTACCCGTTCACAGATCTCCCGATCACGATCGGTCAGTTCACGACCTTCTCCGCGACCACCGGCGGCAAGATTGCCCCGGTTTTCACCGTGGGACGGGATCCGCGCCAGCGCGTAAGGTATCGGTTCGCCGTCTATCAGCAGGATGCGCTTGTCACCGTCGCTGATCTGGGGAATGAATTTCTGGGCCATGGCCTGGTGGGCTCCATGGTTGGTGAGGGTTTCGATAATCACGCCCAGATTGGCGTCGTTTTCCTTGACCCGGAAAATGGAGCGACCACCCATGCCATCCACCGGCTTCATGATAATGTCACCGTGTTCGGCATAAAACTCACGGAAGCGGGTGGACGACCGGGTCACAATCAGCGGTGGTGTCAGGTCTTCAAACTGTGTCGCGAACAGCTTCTCGTTACAGTCCCTGAGGGTGGACGGCGGATTCACCACCAGCGCCCCCTGCTGCTCAGCCGCATCGAGAATGTAAGTGGCCATCAGGAATTCCCTGTCCACCGGCGGATCCTGACGCATCAGGATGACATCCAGGTCGCCCAGCGCACGATCCTGGGAGGCACCGAAGGCATACCAGTTCTCCGGGTCCATGTGTACCGTCAGGTCACGGGTATGCGCTCTTGCCTGGCCACCTTTCAGGTACATGTCCGGGAGCTCCATGTACTCAAGCTGCCAGCCACGTTTCTGTGCCGCCAGCAACATGGCCAGTGAACTGTCTTTCTTGAAGTGGATCTTTTCGATGGGGTCCATCACGATCCCGAGTCGGACTGTCATAATGCCTCTTGAGCTCCAGGGTTAAAAACACGAACCGGTCAGCAGAGCGAAGGATAGATTAAGTGCTATGCTGAGAACACTGATGGTATTGTACCCGAGCTTTTAATGCATCCGCAGAAATCCGGGGTGTATAACGTGACATTGCCGGCAGAAGTACATTTGGTCACAAAGTTATGCTTTTTATCCGACCATCGATCCTCTATAAATAAGCGGGATTTATAGAAGAACCCCGAGGTTTGTGTTAAAACCCCCGTTTAAAATAACGACAGTCGCAGAGCGCAAGGCAGTTGGACAATGGATGACAACTTCGAGAATCTGAAGATTATGGTGATCGACGACAGCAAAACCATCCGTCGCACCGCAGAAACCCTTCTGAAAAAGGTTGGTTGTGAGGTCATCACCGCAACTGACGGCTTTGATGCTCTGGCGAAAATCGCCGATTCCCAGCCGGACATCATTTTTGTCGATATCATGATGCCGCGCCTGGACGGATATCAGACCTGCGCACTGATCAAGAACAATTCCTCTTTCAAAAAGACGCCGGTCATCATGCTCTCCAGCAAGGACGGTCTGTTTGACAAGGCCAAGGGCCGCATTGTCGGTTCTGATCAGTATCTGACCAAACCGTTCAGCAAGGACGAGCTGCTCAACACCATCCGCCAATACGTACCCCAGGCGGAACAGTAAATCTGCCGAAGTATCGAACTATTGAGGAAACCATGGCCCGCATTCTGATTGTTGATGACTCCCCCACCGAGGTGAAGAAAATCTCAAGCATTCTGGAAAAGCACCGGCACGAAGTACTGACTGCTGATAACGGTGCTGACGGCGTGGCAAAGGCCCGCGCCGAGACTCCGGATCTGGTTCTGATGGACGTGGTCATGCCGGGCCTGAATGGCTTTCAGGCCACCCGACAGCTGACCCGCGCACCGGAAACCGCCTCCATCCCCGTGGTGATCGTGACCACCAAGGACCAGGAGACCGACCGTGTCTGGGGCACCCGCCAGGGCGCCAAAGGCTACCTGGTCAAGCCTGTCAACGAAGATGACCTGATCAAAACAATCAACAGTCTGATTGCCTGATCCCCAACCGTGGAGTGCCCATGTCCGCCAAGGCCGCCCCTTTTGCCGTTCTGACGGATATCGCCCAGCGCAGCCGGTCCATGGCGGCCGGCCTGCCGGAGCAACAGGAAGCCGTTGAACTCTGGAATGGCATCGGCTTTGTTCTGGCGGGCGAACGCTATGTGGCGCCCATGGGTGAGGTTACCGAAATCCTCCATGTTCCCCGGTTTACACACATTCCGGGGGTCAAGCCGTTCATGATGGGTGCAGCCAACGTTCGTGGCCGCCTACTTCCCCTTGTCGATCTCGCGGGTTTCTTTGATGTATCCCGCTCATCCCGCAGTCAGCGTGAGCGCCGGGTCCTGGTGGTGGAACAGGGTGACGTGTTCAGCGGCCTGGTGGTCGACAGCGTGTCCGGTATGCAGTACTTCGCGCGGGACAACTTCGTGGCCTCGCCCGGAGAAGTGCCGCCGAGCGTTCGACCGTTTGTGAATGGCGGTTACGAACGAAATGAAGAAGTCTGGAAAGTGTTCTCCGCCGCCGACCTGGTGGAAGACGAGCGTTTTCTGGACGTTGCGCAGTGGTAAGGATGATGACAATGGCAGGAGCATCATCCCTGCTACCCAAGCACGCAGAAGCAAACTTGCCAATATAATGAAAAGGCCGGGAGCCAGAAGATGAAAAACAGAGCCGGAAGATTCAGTATGGGACAGGGAGGCAATAAACTCGTTGCCGGCCTGATTGCCGCACTGATTGCACTCACTGTCCTGCTTGTTGTGGTCCTGTTCATAATCAACAATGACAGCCAGAACGACCAGGAATACATCGCCCACGCCTCCGAGCTGCGGGTACTGTCACAGGAAATCGCAAAGAACGCGACGGAGGCCGCCGGCGGTACCGCCGAAGCCTTCGACCAACTGCGTCGCTCCCGTGATGAGTTCCAGCAACTGTGGTCCTATGTGGTTGATGGTAACCCCGAAACCGGTCTGCCGCCCAGTGAGATTGCCCGGCAAAGCAGTGTACAGGCCAAGTGGGATGCGGTGCGTGAAAACGCCGACAGCATCCTCTCCACCCGGGATGCGGTGCTTGGTCTCCACGAAGTGGCCCGGACTCTGAACGAAACCATTCCGCAGCTGCAGGTGGAGTACGATGACATCGTACAGATCCTGCTGGACAACAACGCACCGGCGGAACAGGTGGCTCTGGCACAACGCCAGTCCCTGTTGGCGGAGCGTATTGTGCGCTCGGTAAACAACGTACTCTCCGGTGACGAAGATGCGGTTATCGCTGCCGACCGCTTCGGTCGTGACGCCAGTCTCTTCGGCCGGGTTCTTGAAGGCCAGATGAACGGCAACCCCGCCATGGGCATCTCCCGGGTGGATGACGAAGACGCCATCTACGGCCTGGAGGCCGTTGGTGAACTGTTTGAGTTCGTTTCCCAGAACGTAGACGCGATCCTTGAAGCTTCTCCCGACCTCTTCAAGGTACGTACCGCGGCCTCTGATATCTTCCAGAACTCCCAGATCCTGCTGGACGACATTTCCGTCATGGCAGACCAGTTTACCGGGCAGGCCGGCTCCCGCCTGATCAGCCCAACCCTGGCCTTCATCATCCTGGCCGCCATGGTCGGCATTGTAGTCCTGATCGGTGTCGTGCTCTACCGCGAAGCCCAGGAACGGATTTCGACCACCCAGGAGCAGAATGAACAGAACCAGAATGCGATCCTGCGACTGCTGGACGAACTCGCCGATCTGGCGGATGGTGACCTGACCACGGAGGCCACGGTCACCGAGGACTTTACCGGTGCCATCGCCGACTCCATCAACTACGCGATCGACCAGATGCGCGGGCTGGTACAGGCCATTCGTGGCACGGCGGTTCGGGTTGCCTCGGCATCCCAGGAAACCCAGGCCACGGCCATGCACCTGGCGGATGCTTCCGAGCACCAGGCCCAGGAAATTGCCGGCGCCTCTGCAGCGGTGAACGAGATGGCGGTGTCCATCGACCAGGTATCTTCGAACGCTGCAGAATCCTCCGCGGTTGCGGAGCGGTCGGTTGCGATCGCGAAGAAAGGCGCGGAAGTGGTACAGAACACCATCCGCGGCATGGACAACATCCGTGAGCAGATCCAGGAAACCTCCAAACGGATCAAGCGTCTGGGTGAATCTTCCCAGGAAATCGGTGACATCGTATCGCTGATCAACGACATCGCCGACCAGACCAACATCCTGTCCCTGAACGCAGCCATCCAGGCCTCCATGGCCGGTGACGCGGGCCGGGGCTTCGCGGTGGTTGCGGACGAAGTTCAGCGACTGGCGGAACGTTCCTCTGCAGCGACCAAGCAGATCGAAGCACTGGTCAAGACGATCCAGTCGGATACCAACGAAGCGGTTATCTCCATGGAGCACACCACCGCCGAGGTGGTCCGTGGTGCCCGTCTGGCCCAGGACGCGGGTATCGCCCTCGAGGAAATCGAGAACGTATCCATGTCTCTGGCGGAACTGATCCAGAACATCTCCAACGCCGCCCGTCAGCAGTCGTCGTCTGCGGCGCACATTTCCAACACCATGAACGTTATCCAGGAAATCACCTCGCAGACTTCCTCCGGTACCAACGCGACCGCGAAGTCGATCGGTAACCTGGCAGAAATGGCGTCCGAGCTGCGGTCTTCCGTTGCCGGCTTCACACTGCCTGAGGAAGAAGGCGCGGAGCAGCAGGAAGAGGAAGACATCGACGTCCCGGTGGTGGGCTGATCAACGTTCCGAGGCGACTGACGGTTTATGGCTGAAACACGCGACAACCGCTCAACTGCCGAGGGCATCTGGTCACTGCGCCGACTTCCGGAAATGGATGAGACGCAGTTCACCCAGTGGCAAACCTTACTGGAGCACCGAACCGGCATCACTCTGTCATCGGGTCGCCGGTCCTTTCTCGAGACCAATCTCGGGATACGGATGCGTGAGATCGGCTGCGACAGTTATCAGGCCTACTACGAGCAGATCGTCTACGGGCCCGATGCCATTATGGAATGGGCAACCCTGGTTGACCGCCTGACCGTTCAGGAAACCCGGTTCTTCCGGGATCCCGATGCCTTCCGGTTCGTCTCGGACTTCGTCCTGACCCGGCCACGGGAACAGCTAAAACGGCGACCACTGGAAGCCTGGAGTGTCGGCTGCTCCAGCGGAGAAGAGCCCTACACACTGGCGATGATTCTGAACGAATGCATGACCCAGTTGGCGCTGCCACCGCTGTTCGGGGTGACCGGATCGGACATCAGCAAGCCAGCCATCGAAAGGGCCCGCAAGGGCGTGTTCAATACCCGCAAGCTGGCGGGTGTGAACGACGATCTCAAGGCCAGGTACTTTCAGCCGGCAGAACGAAATGCCGTGGCAATGACCGAAAGTATCCGGGAACGGGTGTGTTTTACCCAATTGAACGTGCTGGACCTGAACGAAGCTCCGATGCACGGGATGAGCATTATCTTCTGCCAGAATCTGCTGATTTATTTCCGGCGCTGGCGTCGGCGGGAAATCGTGAAGCGGCTTGCAGAGAGGCTGGCGCCCGGGGGGTTGCTGGTCCTGGGCCAGGGAGAGCTGACCGACTGGCAGCCACCTGGCTTACAGAGGGTACCCTCGGAACATGTGCTGGCGTGGATCAAACGCCAGACTGACGAAGAATAACCGGAGTGGTTATGGGCAATCACCATGACAGCATCGCCCTGGACTGGGTTCGGGGCGAAATACAGGACACGCTGACCCAGGGTCAGCAGGCACTGGAAGCGTATGTCGAGAACCGCGACGATACCGCGCGTCTGCGCTTTTGCCTGAACTACCTCCATCAGGTGCATGGCACTCTGCAGATGGTGGAGTTGTATGGCGCAGCCCTGCTCACCGAGGAGATGGAAAAGCTTACCCAGGCGGTGCTGAATGACACCGTCGGCAGCGTGGACGACGCCGTTGAAGTACTGATGCAGGCCATCCTGCAGCTGCCGCAGTACCTGGAACACCTTGCCACCAGCAAGGATGATTTCCCCATGGTGCTGCTGCCACTGCTGAATGACCTGCGAGCTGCCCGTGGCGAGTCTCTGCTGTCGGACACCTCCCTGTTCAAGCCCGACCTGAGCCCATCGCAGCTGCGGGCCGCCAGCAGTGCCTCC
Source organism: Marinobacter sp. (assembly GCA_022014155.1). GTDB lineage: Bacteria > Pseudomonadota > Gammaproteobacteria > Pseudomonadales > Oleiphilaceae > Marinobacter. Next base: position 7,848 of record JAKLLS010000021.1, read on the forward strand.
CAGCGTCTGCAGGACCCCAAGGTACTCGGTCACATCCGCAAGCTGCGTCAGATGTACCAGTTCGCCCTCGCCGGCGTGATACGTGAAGCGGATCTGGATGCCCACTTTGACTATATGCAGAAAGTTCTGCAGCGGCTGATCCGACTGTGCCAGAAAACCCCCAGGGGCGAACTCTGGAAAGCGGCTTCGGCATTTCTGGAAACCCTGCAAAACCGCGTTAACCCGGTCAACACAGCGGTCAAATCCCTACTAAGGGAGCTTGATACCGAAATCCGCCGTCTGGGCGATGAACATGTGGACATCCTTCAACAGCCAGTCCCGGAAGCGCTGCTGAAGAACCTGCTGTACTACGTAGCACGCGCCCGTGACCTGGACACGCCGCAGGTGAAGGAGCTACGCCAGAGTTATCACCTGGAGCAGGCACTGCCGTCGGAAGACGATGTCGATGCCGCCAGAACGCGGGTGTCCGGCCCCGGTCGTGAGGCCATTCATTCCGTGGTCAGCGCCCTCAACGAGGAGTTGGCCAAGCTCAAGGACCAGCTCGACCTGTTTGTCCGCGCCGAGCTGCGCCAGAACGATGAACTGGAAGAACTGTTACCGGGGCTGAAACAGGTAGCGAATACCCTGGCGGTCCTGGGGCTCGGTATTCCCCGCAAGGTAGTGACCGAACAGATCGAACTGGTCGAGCGCCTGTCCGGTCAGATCGCTGCCGTCGACGACGGCACCCTGATGGACATCGCCGGGGCCTTACTCTACATCGAGGCCAGTCTGGCCGGCCTGGACAGTGATCGCTACCAGGAAACGCCAGCAATTGACGAGGCCGAGCAAGGCATCAACCTGGGCAATCGCGAACTCAATGAAGCCAGCAGTGCATTGTTAAGGGAATCCAGAAACACCCTGGAGCAAGTGAAGACTGCCATCGTCAATTTCATTGCGTCTCAGTGGGATACCCGGGAAATCGAGCACGTTCCCGGCCTGCTGCACAGCATTCGTGGCGGTCTCAGCCTGATCCCCCTGGATCGCGTGGCCGACATGCTCGGCTCCGCAGAACGCTACATCACCGATGTGTTATTGGGTGGCAAGCAGGTACCGGACTGGAAGCAACTGGATACCCTTGCGGATGCGGTGACCAGTGTCGAGTATTACCTGGAACGCCTGGCCGAAGGTATTGGGGAAAACGACAGCATTCTGCAAATCGCCGAGGAGAGCCTGGCATCCCTCGGCTTCCCTGTAGGTTCCGAGCCGACCTGGCAGGAACCCGGTGAGCAGGCTGTTCCGGTGGTCGAAAGCACAGTTACTTCCACCGGAGAACAACCGGCAGCGCCAAAGGAAACCAAGGGTTCCGATGAGGAACTGCTGGACGATGAAATACTCGAGATCTTCGTGGAAGAAGCCGAAGAGGTCCTGCAGACCATTCACGATTTCTACCCGCGTCTGCGCCAGAACCACGACGACCGTGAAGCCCTGGCCGAAGTCCGTCGCGCCTTCCACACCCTCAAGGGCAGTGGTCGACTGGTGGGCGCCACCAGCATCGGTGAGCTGGCCTGGTCCGTGGAGAGCCTGCTGAACCGGGTGATTGACCAGACCATCAAACCCAACGATGACCTGTTCTCCCTGATCGACGACGTGAATGCCCGCATTCCCTCACTGATCAGCGATTTCAGGGAAGGCCGGTCCGACGGTGATGTGATTGAGTTGATCGCTCGTGCGGAGGCCATGTCCACCACCCGCAAGACCGATGCCGATTCCGCGACCGCCATCGAAGATGAAGCTTCCCAAAGGGAAGTGGCCTCGGAGCAGCCAGAGCCAATGGCGGAGGGCGTTACCGCCGCCAGCACCGCAGACGATGACGACCTGATTGATGACGAAATCCTCGAGATTTTCATCGAGGAAGCCGGTGAAGTCCTGGACACCATCCGCGAATACCTGCCCATGCTGCTGCGACAGCATGATGATCGCACTGCACTGTCGGAAGTCCGGCGCGCCTTCCATACCCTTAAGGGCAGCGGGCGCATGGTCGGTGCGCTGGTGGTCGGCGAGCTGGCCTGGTCCGTGGAGAACATGCTCAACCGGGTTATCGATGGCAGCATTTTCATGAACAATGACGTCGCCGCCCTGCTTGAGGATGTCACCGCTGCCCTGCCCGCACTGGTAGAGAACTTCGAGAAGCGCCAGCCAGCCAGCCAGGACACAGCCCCCCTGGAAGCTCGCGCCACGTCCCTGGCCAATGGTGAGATTCCTGACGCAGACACCATGCCAGCGGTTGACGACCTTGGCATGCACGACACCGATGGACTCTCCTCCGAGGCCGAACACGATGGCACAGGCGTGGATCCGGTCCTGCTGGATATCTTTGAAAGCGAAGCAGAGACTCACCTGCAAACCCTCAGGGAGTTCCTGGAAAGCGCCGGTGATAAGGCATCTGTCGCCTACACCGACGATCTCTCCCGCGCGCTGCACACCCTCAAGGGCAGCGCACACACCGCGGGCATCGATCCGATAGCGGCGGTGATTACGCCACTGGAACGGTTCGTCAAGGAATCCCGCGCCCAGAACAAGCGGGCGAATCAGGAAATCATCACCCTGATCGCCGACGCCTGCGAATTTTTAACCCGGGGCCTGCGCCAACTCAGGCAGGATCCCCAGGCACCCCTCGACGGTACCGACGCCTACCTGGAGCGACTCAGTGACATTACGACCACCACTCTGCGCAGTCACGCCAGCGTAGACGACGAGTCCCCACGGCAACAGCCCGCACCGCAACTGGTCCAGCTGTTCCTGAATGAGGGGCTCGACATCCTGCTGGACGCCGACCGCATCCTCGACGAATGGGCGGCGGATCCGGAACAGACAACCGCGGTTGAAAAACTCCGCACCGAACTGCATCAATTAACCAATGGCGCGCAGGAAGCCGGCGTTACCGATGTGGCGGGATTGTCGGACGCCCTCGGCCAGATCTATGAACGTGCCGGTTCGCCAGGTTTTACGCCGGACGAAGGCTTCTTCACCACGGTACGCGCTGCCCATGAGCAGTTGATCAACATGATGGATCAGGTCGCCGCTGGGTTGGCGACGGAGTCCGGTGACGAACTGATTGCCGAGCTGGATGCCCTGAGCATCGACCTCACCGAGTCCGGGGAACCCCAACCCGACGCGTTCGAACAGGAGTTTACCGGCGACCTGGAAGAGATCGACCTCAGTTTCGACATGGAGGAAGAATCGCTTCCCACTGTGGACAGCGAGCAGCAACCTCCGTTGGTGGAAACCGATGAGGATATGGATCAAGAGCTCGCGGAGATCTTCCTGGAAGAAGCCCGAGACCTGATCAACAGCTCAGCCGATACTCTGCACAACTGGAGTGACAACACCGACAACCTCGACCTGTTGAGATTGCTGCAGCGAGACCTACATACCCTCAAGGGTGGGGCGCGATTGGCGGATATCCCCGCCGTGGGTGATCTCTCCCATGAACTGGAAAACCTGTTCGAGGGCCTGACCGAACAGCGGCTGTCGATCTCCGATGAGCTGTCGGACCTGTTGTTCCGCAGCCACGATCGCCTGGCCGGTATGGTGGATGCGCTGGAACAGCAGGAGTCGCCACGACCGGCGCCGGACCTGATCGGTGAGATCCATGCGTACATGGATAACACAAGCGGATCGCGACCGGTGACGGATGTCACCACACCGGAAACCAGGGAAGAGCCGCCGCAAGAGAATCCGGACGAGCCCCGGGAACTCGCAGCCACCGATTTGTCCCACCTTGATCCGGAGCTGGTGGGCATCTTCCTGGAAGAAGCCTACGACCTGATCAACTCCACCGGTAGTGCCCTGCATACCTGGAGCGAGGACCCATCGAACCGGGACGTGGCAGCCGAGTTGCAACGTGACGTGCACACCCTCAAGGGGGGCGCCCGCATGGCCGGCGTCGACGCCATCGGTGACTTGACACACGTGCTTGAAGATTTGTTCGAGAAGGTGGCCGAAGGCCAACTGGCGGCCAGCAGTGACATGACCGACCTGCTGTTCGCCTGTCACGACCGGCTGGCACAGATGGTCGAGCAGGTAGCCACCCAGAAACCCTGTCCTTCGGCCGATGAACTGGTTGCCGAGGTGAAGGCCATTCTCTCGGGTAAACCAATATCGCCCAGGCAGGACGTGAGCGAGGCGATACCGGAAGCCACCAACGACGAATTGATAGGCATCTTTCTGGATGAAGGCCTGGAGATCCAGGCCGCCATCAGCGAGTGCCTGGCGCAGTGGCGGGATGAACCGGACGAGTTTACCGGGGTCACCCAGCTTCAGCAGGAGCTCCATACCCTCAAGGGCGGCGCGCGCCTGTCCGATGTCGACCCCATCGCCGATTTGGCGGAGGCATGGTCCGACGCTCTGGATCCTCTGATCAGCGGCGCCAGTAATCAGGCTGCATTGTTGGCACTGAGCGACCGGGCTCTGGACAATCTCAAGCAGATGCTGGTCAGTCTGGAAGACGGCGAGAAGCCGGTGGCCAACCAGCCCCTGGTGCAGGCACTGATGGATGCACACAAGGCCGCCGCAGAGGACGTGTCCGGAGACAGCATCTCCGAAGAAACCGATGAACCGGACGTTGACCCCGAAGTTCTGGAGATTTTCCTGGAGGAAGCCGGTGAGATCCTCGACCAGCTCGAGCATCTGCTGGAAGACTGGCGCAAGGAGCCAGCCAATCACCATTTCAACCAGGAAGCGCAACGCGCACTACACACCCTCAAGGGTGGCGCGCGTCTGTCAGGGCTGAGCGAACTGGGTGACAAGGCCCATGCCTTTGAAACCCGCCTGATCGACTTGGGGGGCAATGCACCGGATGATCAGACCTGGCAAAAGATCACCGATGATCATGACGTCATCGTCGCGCTGGTGAACCGCATCCGGGAGAACGTTGGGCAAGAACACACGCCTCCCACTCCGGCACCGGAAAAAACGGCTGCGGAGGACAAACCGGCCGAATCATCGCCCGCTGCTGCGCAGATTCCTGAGCCAGCACCGGCGCCACAGCCACAGAAATTGCCGGCCAAGCGCCGCAAGAAAGCGGTGGATGCCCAGCGCGCGGCCCAGGAAACCATTCGGGTATCGGCACCGCTGCTGGACGAACTGGTCAACCTCGCGGGTGAAACCAGTATTACCCGTGGCCGCCTGGAACAGCAGAGCAGCGATTTCAGCTACACTCTGGATGAGATGGCCGCCACCATCGAACGTTTGCGCGAACAGTTGCGACGGATGGAAATCGAGACCGAAACCCAGATCCTGTTCCGCGCTGAAAAGGAACACGGACCGGACTACGGTGACGATTTTGATCCCCTGGAAATGGACCGCTATTCCTCCATCCAGCAACTGTCACGGGCCCTGACTGAGTCCTCATCGGACCTCGCGGACCTGCGTGAAACTCTGTCCGACCGGATTCGGGATACCGAGACCCTGCTGGTACAGCAGTCCCGTATCAACACGGAACTGCAGGAAGGTCTGATGAAGACCCGCATGATTCCGTTTGCCTCCATGGTTCCACGCCTGCGACGCATCGTGCGCCAGATCAGCGGCGAGCTGGGCAAGAAGGTCGAGTTCGATGTCCGTAACCCGGAAGGGGAAATGGACCGCAACATCCTTGAGCGTATGATCGCCCCGCTGGAGCATATGCTGCGTAACGCCCTGGACCACGGCATCGAAACCCCGGCTGATCGCAAGAAGTCGGGCAAACCGGAAACCGGTGAAGTGACCCTGTCACTGACCCGGGAAGGCGGTGATGTGGTGCTGCGAATGATCGATGATGGCGCCGGCATTCCCTCCAGTGTGATCCGCGAAAAAGCCATCCGCCAGGGCATGCTGTCCCCGGACGAGGACCTGACCGAACGGGAAATCCTGCAGTTCATCCTGCAGCCAGGCTTCTCCACCGCCCAGCAGGTCACACAGATCTCCGGCCGTGGCGTTGGCATGGACGTGGTTGCCAGCGAAATCAAACAGCTGGGTGGTAGTCTGGACATTGACTCCACCGTGGGTCGCGGCACCACTTTCACCGTCCGTCTGCCCTTTACCGTGTCAGTCAACCGGGCGCTGATGGTGTCCACCGGCGAAGATTTCTACGCCATCCCGCTGAACACCATCGAAGGTATCGTGCGGGTCAGCACCTACGAGCTCGAGGAATACTACAAACCGGACGCGCCGCTGTATGAATACGCTGGCCAGCAATACCGGCTGCAGTACCTCGGCAACCTGCTGAACAGCGATCACCATCCCAAGCTCCAGGGCCAGGCGCTGCCACTGCCGGTCATTCTCGTTCGCGGCACCGAGCAGCCCATGGCCCTGCAGGTGGACAACCTGATGGGTAGTCGAGAGATCGTGGTGAAATCCCTGGGGCCGCAGTTCAACTCGGTACGTGGCGTTTCCGGTGCCACCATTCTGGGTGACGGTAACGTGGTGGTGATTCTCGATCTGCCGGCGATGATTCGTTCCGACATTCTGTCCGAGCGTCAACGGCTGGCCAGCCTGGAAAAAGCCCGCGAATCCGCACGCTACGAGCAGCATGAGACCCTGGTCATGGTGGTGGATGATTCTGTAACCGTGCGGAAGGTGACCTCCCGCCTGCTCGAGCGCAATGGCATGGAGGTGATTACCGCCAAGGATGGTCTCGATGCGGTGGCCCAGCTTCAGGATCACAAGCCGGACATCATCCTGCTGGATATCGAAATGCCACGCATGGACGGTTTCGAAGTGGCCAGCTTTGTGCGCCATGATGATAACCTGAGGGATACACCGATCTGTATGATCACCTCGCGGACGGGAGAAAAGCACCGAGAGCGGGCGCTGGCGATTGGTGTCAACGAATACCTCGGCAAGCCATTCCAGGAAACCGAATTGCTTGAGACCATTACCCGGCTGACCAGGAACCAGTGATGGCTGGCCTTCCGTCAGGCCGGCCCCGGGTCGGGATCGTTTCGGACATCGTCCTGCAGCGGCATCGCTTACAGGCGGCCACGTCAAAGTTCGGCCTTGACGTGGGCTTCACCGGCGATCCGGGCCGCCTGCAGGATTATCCTGAATTCCCGGAGGCCGACCTCTGGCTGGTCACTCTGGAAGACGAAGCAGATCACCCCATGCTGTTCGATCACCTCCTTGGTAACACCGACGCCCCAGTGTTGTTCGGACTCGATCCGGCGCCCAAACCCGGCACCACCGACTATTTCCGCTGGGAACAGCGGCTGATCGGTAAGCTGGAACAGCAACTGGGCCACCTGGAAGAACTGGATTCCGAAGCCAGCCTGCAGGAACTGGCGGAGCAGTCACCGATGGAAGCGCCGCCATTACCCCATTGGATTCCTCCGGCGGCGTCCGACTCCATCGCCAGGGATATATGGATTCTCGGCGCTTCCCTGGGAGGTCCTGCGGCAGTGAAAACCTTTCTGGACCACCTGCCCCCCGGATTGCCTGTTGGTTTCATCTACGCTCAGCACATCGATGGCAATTTCACCGATGTACTGACCCGGGTCCTCGGACGTCACGCCCACTACCAGCTCAAGAGCGCCCAAACCGGTTACCAGGTACGCAACGGTGACGTCGTATTGTTACCAGTGGAACGGGAATGGGCACTGGATGCCGACGGCGCGCTGATCGAAAAGGACACTCCCTGGCCCGGGCCTTACGGCCCATCCATTGACCAGGTCCTGCTGAACATTGCCGATCATTACGGCAACCACTGCCATGCTATTCTGTTTTCCGGCATGGGTAACGACGGGGCGATAGCCGCCCCTCTGCTGAAAGCCTATGGTAGCCGTATCTGGGTCCAGGAAAGCAACAGCTGTGGCAACAGTTCCATGCCCGACTCGGTCGCTGCCACCGGGTGCACCTCCTTCTGCGGCACGCCGGAGCAGCTGGCCCGGGAACTAGTCAAAACGATTGAAGAATCCTGCCTGCTCAAGGGCCGGCAAAAAAGGGATTCCGCCTGAGGAAATGAGTGATGAGTGATAACAGTCAAACCCTCTCCTGCGTCATGATCCCGATGAACGGCAGACAACTCCTGCTGCCCAACGTGTCCATAGCGGAAGTGGTGGATTACGCCAGCACTGACGCCGGTACCAATACCCCGGAGTGGTTGGTGGGGTACCTGAACTGGCGGGGGCTGAACTTACCGGTCATCTCCTATGACGCGGCTAACGGTGCCACCCTGACGATCCCTGGCGATAACCGTGGGCGCATTGTGGTGCTCAATACCATTGGCAATGAGCACCGGAAGATCCCGTTCATGGCAATGGTAACCCAGGGTATTCCGAGCCAGGCGCGCCTGAGTGAAGAGCAGATACGCAAACTGGATGGTGACGCCGGCCCCGCCGACCTGATGCAGGTTGAGGTGGAAGGCGATACCGCCTGGATTCCCAACCTGGAATACCTGGAATCACTCGCGGCCGAAGTCGCTCACTGATCCGATTCGAAACTTCAGTGAATTGTCGGATTACGCTTTGCTAATCCGACCTACGGGAGATCTCATACACACCAGGACATGGCGTGGACGTTTGCAAATGTTATAATGTTGCAAATTTTCCAGGACCGTGTCCATGTCGACCAGCGCTCTTCCCTATCGCCCACACAATCACGATGCCTGTGTTGCCCAGGCGCTGGCGGATGCCCGCGCCATCTGCCAGCAACGGAATGCACGCCTGACTCCGACCCGTGAACGGGTCCTGGAACTGATCTGGCAGTCCCACAAGCCCCTGGGCGCCTATGATGTGTTGGCGGTGCTGGCCGAGGACGGCCATAATGCGGCCCCGCCAACGGTGTACCGGGCGCTGGATTTCCTGCAGCAGTACGGACTGGTTCACCGCATTGCCTCGTTGAACGCCTTTGTCGGCTGCACCCATGCCGGCAAGCACCACAATGGCATGTTCCTGATCTGTCGCAGCTGCGGCAACGTGCTGGAACTGACGGCTCCGGATGTGGCCAAGGCGGTGTCGCAGGCCGCCTCCGCCGAAGCCTTTCAACCGGAAGACGTGATGATCGAGATCGCCGGACTCTGCCCGGCCTGCCGTGCGAATGCCCCCCATGACTGAACCACTGGTATCCCTGGACCGCGTGACCATCACCTTTGATGACCGCCCGGTGGTGGACCGGGTGGACCTGAAAGTCCATCGTGGAGACATCATCACCATTATCGGCCCCAATGGCGCCGGGAAGACCACCCTGATCAAAGCCGTCCTCGGCATCCAGCCGGTTACGGAGGGCGCAGTGAAGCTTGCCCGCAACCTGACGGTCGGCTACGTGCCGCAACACCTGATCCTGGAATCCACCCTGCCATTGACGGTCAGACGCTTTATGGCGCTAAGCGGACGCCCGGGCTCCGAGTGTCAGGCTGCATTGGAGAAGACCGGTGTGGGACACCTGGTCGACGCCTCCATCCATCACCTGTCCGGGGGCGAAAAACAGCGCCTGTTACTGGCCCGCGCACTGGCGAGGAAGCCGGACCTGCTGGTACTGGATGAACCGGCGCAGGGGGTCGATATCAACGGTCAGGCGGCGCTTTATGATCTCATTCGACAACTCCGGGACCAGCTTCACTGTGGTGTGATCATGATCTCACACGACCTCCACCTGGTGATGGCCGCCACGGACAAGGTGATCTGCCTCAACCAGCACATCTGTTGCAGCGGGTATCCGGCCGATATTTCCCACGACCCCGCGTTCATTGAAACCTTTGGTCAACCCGTAGCAGAGAGTCTGGCGGTGTACCACCATCACCATAATCACCGCCACGACTTGCACGGAGATGTGGTCTCCGGCGTGGTCACGGACGACAACCACCAGGAGTGCGACCATGCCCATCATTGACGCTATTCTGGACGACTTTTTCTGGCGAGCGTTGCTGGGCGGCCTCGGTGTCGCCCTGGTGGCCGGGCCACTCGGTTGTTTCGTGGTCTGGCGGAGAATGGCGTATTTTGGCGATACCCTGGCGCACTCCGCGCTGCTCGGCATTGCCCTGAGCTTCCTGATCAGCGTTCCTCTCAACGTCGGTGTCATTATCACCTGTGTGGTGCTTGCGATCGCTCTGGTGCTGTTGTCCCGCAGCCACACACTGGCCACGGATACCTTGCTGGGCATACTCGCACACAGCGCACTGGCCATCGGTCTGGTTACCCTCAGCTTCATGCCCGATGTCCGCGTCGACCTCACCGGCCTGCTGTTCGGTGACCTGCTGGCCATGAGCCGCGATGACCTGCTATGGATCTACGGTGGCGCCCTGCTGATCCTGTTACTGTTGGTGATGCTCTGGCGCAGTCTGCTGATGAGCACCATCCACGAAGAGCTGGCGCGGGTGGAGGGCATTCCCGTTGAACGCCTGCGGCTGGTACTGATGTTGATGTTCTCACTGGTCATCGCGGTGGCCATGAAGATCGTCGGTGTACTGCTGATTACGGCGTTATTGATCATTCCGGCTGCCACCGCCCGACGTCTGGCGCGCAGCCCCGAGCACATGACGCTGCTAGCAGTTATGTTCGGGTTCGTTGCCGTCGGGGGAGGGCTGACCCTGTCCTGGCACCTGGACACACCCGCCGGACCTTCGGTGGTGGTGACAGCGTTCAGCGTGTTCCTGCTGATTTATGGTGGAGCGCGGCAAACCCAAGCCTGACAACACCGCTTTTCCTGTGGCCCTCCGTTGGTCTAAAGTGTAGGTCAGCGGGAACACAACCCGCCCCCCGATCGTTATCGATCGCCAAGACGGACGGAGCCATGGAAAGCACCAGTCTCAACAGGAGCCCGGGGCAGTATATTCGTTCACTGTGGCGCCCCTTCCTCTGGGTGCCACTGGTGGTGTTGGTTGCTGGCCTGACCGTCACTGCCTTCACCGCCGAACAGCTGGCAAACCATACCCGAATCCTCGCCGAACATGCCTATCGCGCCCAGCACGACGCCCTCGTCAACCGCCTGCACGCTGAGGCTGTCGCCCAGTCACCCGAACGCCAGGTGGAAGAATGGCTGGCGTCGGTGTTTTCCATGCCCTACCCCAGTCTTGCCGCAATACGGGTGGATACCCTGGAACGCCATACCAAAATGCCACTCTTCCATACCGGGCCCCTTGTCCCTCTGGATGAGTCAAGCTCCCTGCGTTCGGAACTCAACCTGGACCGACATCACTGGCTCATCACCACCATGCCGGATAACACCGTCTTCCGGCAAAGAGCCAACACCGCACGATATGCCACCTGGACCGCAGGTACCATGATCACGGCCATCGGCGTAGCGCTGACGCTCTTTCTGTCCGCCCGAATTCACACTCTCAATAACCAGCTGAATGAACGACAGCTTGCCAGCGAAAAGCTGGACCAGCAGCTGGGCAATATGCAGGTGGAGAAATCCATCCTGCGCCAGGCACTGAATGACAGCGAACAGCGTAGCCGGGATCTGGTGGCCCTCTCCGGGGCCATGATCGGGGAACTGGATGAACAGGGCTGTATAGGTTTCATATCGGCCAATGCCGCAGACTGGTTGCAACGAGCACCTGCCGACCTGTCGGAAATACCTTTTGAGGAACTGGTCGCTCCCGAACACCGCGCCAATTTCCGCAAAGCCCTGGCAGCGGCACGCAGTGAAAAACAGATGCATCGAATCGACCTCGCATTGCTGACCGCCGACCAGGACGAAAACATCGTACCGGCGACACTCCGCATCCTGGCTTTACAGGATCCTGTCCACGGCTTTACCGGCTATCGCATCAGTGCGCGACCCAGCGCAGCCACTTCGTAATAGCATCGCTACAGGGCTTTGTGGGAACCATCGCACAGGGGCGCGGTGCCGGTCTGTTTGCAACCGCAGAACCAGACCCACTGCTTTTTCTCCGCCACATACTTGATCGGGGTAAAACCCGTCCCCTTGTGTGACCCATCGCAGAAAGGCTGGGACTGACTGCGGCCACATGCACACCAGAAATAACTCTTGCCTGCCTCGACCAGAACCGAACAGGGTGTTGTCCTGGGGATTTCGGGCTTTGCAGCGGCCATGGAAGACTCCTCATCATTGATGTCATGTCCTTTGGGCAGTATAGCCGTGATGCGCAACACCGTTGCCAACACCCGAACATTCGAATATCATTATATTCACTTTTTGTTATATATGGTGATAAGCATGTCATCCCGTCGCAGAGTTCTGTTTGTCTGCACCGCCAACAGCGCCCGCTCCCTGATGGCCGAAGCGCTGCTCAGGGACATGGCGGGCGATCATTTTGACGTCGCCAGTGCGGGTACCCAACCGGCGCACCCTCACCCACTGGCGCTGCAGTGCATTCGCGAAGCCGGGATCAATCCCGACACCGTGCACAGCAAGCCGTTGAGCAGTTTGAGTGGCGAGAAGTGGGACTATGTCATCACCCTGTGTGACAAGGCCTCGCAGGAATGCCACGCCATCGGTGAGACTGCCCAGCGTATTGCCTGGGACTTCCCGGACCCGGTGCCCACTAACCGACATGCGGCATTCTCGCTGCTCATGAAAGAACTGCGGGAACGCCTGAGCCTGTTCATAATGGTGCATCAGAAAGCTACCAGCCAGGCCGTCAGTTATGACCCTGCTGCGGTGTTCAAGGCACTGGGCGACGAGAGCCGACTTGCCATCATGCTAATGATCCGACAACAGACCGAACTGTGTGTCTGCGAACTCACCACCGCACTGGACGCGTCCCAGCCCAAGGTCAGTCGCCTCCTCGCTCAGCTCCGCGAACAAGCCCTGTTGGACGACGAGCGCCGTGGCCAGTGGGTCTACTACCGCCTGCACCCGGCCATACCGGATTGGATTCTTGGTGTGCTGAAGGACACGGCCGATGCCAACAGCGCTTTCCTGCAACCTTTTCTGACACGACTGGCCACCATGCCCGACCGCCCTGTGAAAATGGACTGTGTCTGATGGGAAATTTTGAACGTTACCTCAGCCTGTGGGTTGCCCTCGCCATTGTTCTGGGCATCACGTCCGGCACTCTGCTGCCCGGTCTGTTCGAGTTCGTCGCGGACCTGACCTATGCCCACGTCAATCTGGTGGTGGCGGTGTTTATCTGGGCGATGATCTACCCGATGATGGTGCAAGTAGACTTCACCGCCATCAAAAATGTTGGCCGTAAGCCTCAGGGACTGGCGTTAACACTGGTGATCAACTGGCTGATCAAGCCCTTCACCATGGCCGCGCTGGGCTGGCTGTTCTTCAAGGTCCTGTTCGCCGACCTGGTGGACCCGACCACCGCCACCGAATACATCGCCGGCATGATCCTGCTGGGGGTCGCCCCCTGTACCGCCATGGTGTTCGTCTGGAGCCAGTTGACCCGGGGAGACTCCGGCTACACCCTGGTACAGGTATCGGTGAACGACATCATCATGATCTTCGCGTTCGCCCCCATCGCGGCATTCCTGCTGGGCCTGTCATCCATCACCGTGCCCTGGGAAACCCTGGTTCTGTCGGTATTGCTGTACGTCGTCGCCCCGTTGATCGCCGGCATCCTGACCCGGAAGTGGCTGCTGCGTGACGGTCAGCAGAAACTGGATCACTGGCTACAGCACAGCAAACCCACCACGATCATGGGCCTTTTGGCCACAGTGGTACTGCTATTCGGCCTGCAGGCGGACCGCATTCTCGACAACCCCTACGCCATCGGCCTGATTGCCATTCCATTGCTGATCCAGAGCTACGGCATTTTCTTTATCGCCTATTTTGCAGCGCACAAGATGAAGTTACCCCACAACGTCGCCGCACCGGCCGGGCTGATCGGCACCTCCAATTTCTTCGAACTGGCGGTGGCAGTGGCCATCAGCCTGTTCGGACTGACCTCCGGAGCAGCACTGGCAACTGTTGTCGGTGTTCTGGTGGAAGTTCCGGTGATGTTGTCATTGGTCGCGTTCGCGAACAGGACCAGACACTGGTTTCCCTCGGCTTCAGCTGCATAGTCGGCACTTTCTGGCTTGGGGGGAGGTCTGGCGGGAAGCGGGTCAGAAACAAGAAACGTGGTTTCTTTGAACGTTTCTGACCCGCTTCCCGCCAGCCCCCGGCCTACATCGCACGGGCTTTGGACTTTTTGGGAGATTTGAGATGAGTAAGATCAAGGTCGGGATTAATGGGTTTGGGCGTATCGGCAGGCTGGCCATGCGGGCGGCCTGGGATTGGCCGGAGATGGAGTTTGTTGCCATTAATGATCCGGGCGCGGATGCCGAAACGCTGGCGCATTTGCTGAACTATGACAGTATTCACGGTCGTTGGGCGCATGAAGCCAGTTCGGATGGCACACATGTTGTCATTGGTGATCAGCGTATTCGTGTCACCCACAATAACACCATCGGAGAGACTGATTGGTCAGGCTGCGACCTGGTGATCGAAGCCAGTGGCAAGATGAAGAAAGTCGATGTGCTACAGACCTACCTGGATCAGGGCGTGAAGCGCGTTGTGGTTACCGCACCGGTAAAAGAAAAAGGTGCCAAGAACATTGTGGTGGGCGTCAACGATGACATCTTCGACCCTACCAACGATCGGATTGTTACCGCCGCCTCCTGCACCACCAACTGTTTGGCACCGGTAGTAAAGGTGATCCATGAAAAGCTGGGCATCAAGCACGGATCCATCACCACCATTCACAGCCTGACCAACACCCAGACCATTATTGATGCCCCCCATAAAGATCTACGCCGGGCACGTGCCTGCGGCAGTTCGCTGATCCCGACCACCACCGGTTCAGCTACGGCCATCATCGAGATCTTCCCGGAACTGAAAGGCCGCCTGGATGGCCACGCGGTGCGGGTGCCTCTGGCCAACGCCTCGCTGACGGACTGCGTGTTCGAGGTAAACCAGCCTACGGACCGGGAAACGGTAAATCAGTTGATGAAAGAAGCTGCTGAAGGCGACCTGAAGGGTATCCTGGGCTATGAGGAACGGCCGTTAGTGTCCATCGACTACAAGACCGATCCGCGCTCTTCTATTATCGATGCCCTGTCCACCATGGTGGTTAACGGCACCCAGGTGAAACTCTACGCCTGGTACGACAACGAATGGGGCTACGCCAACCGCACCGCCGAACTGGCGCGCCGGGTAGGTTCCGCCTGATATGACCGCGGCCATCCGACAGTATCTGGTGATCACTGGCAACTACTGGGCCTTCACCCTGACCGATGGCGCCCTGCGGATGCTGGTGGTGCTGCATTTCCACCAGTTGGGCTACTCGCCGCTGGAAATCGCCCTGCTGTTCATTTTCTACGAGTTTTTCGGCGTAGTGACCAACCTGGTGGGCGGCTACCTCGGCGCCCGCATCGGCCTGAACCGCACCATGAACCTGGGGTTGTTCCTGCAGGTCCTGGCATTGGGCATGCTCGCGGTGCCGGCAGCCATGCTCACCGTGCCCTGGGTCATGGCCGCACAGGCACTGTCCGGCATCGCCAAGGACCTCAACAAGATGTCCGCCAAGAGCGGCATCAAACTTCTGGTTCCCGATGAGCAGCAGGGCAAACTGTACCAGTGGGTGGCCATCCTCACCGGCTCCAAGAACACCCTGAAAGGCGTCGGCTTCTTCCTCGGCGGGGTACTGCTGATGGCCGCCGGCTTCAAGGGTGCGGTCATCATCATGGGCGCCGGCCTGCTGCTGGTGTGGCTGGCCAGCCTGTTCCTGCTCAAACAGGAACTGGGCAAGAGCAAAGCCAAACCCAAATTTACCGACATCCTCTCCAAGAGCCGCGCCATCAACGTCCTCTCCGCCGCCCGCCTGTTCCTGTTCGGCGCTCGGGACGTCTGGTTCGTCGTGGCCCTGCCGGTCTACCTCCACACTGTCTTCGGCTGGGATTTCTGGAAAGTCGGCGGCTTCATGGCCACCTGGATCATCGGCTACGGCTTCATCCAGACCATCGCGCCACGCATCACCGGCAGCATGGAAGGCAAACAACCGGCAGTGCTCTGGGCCGCCGCCCTGGCATTGATCCCTGCATCGATTGCCATCGGCCTGATGGCAGGCTGGTCACCCCAGGTGGTGGTGATCGGAGGCTTGCTGTTATTCGGCGTACTGTTTGCCATCAACTCGTCCCTGCATAGCTATCTGATCGTCAGCTACGCACGCGGCGACGGCGTGTCGCTGGACGTGGGCTTCTACTACATGTCCAACGCCGCCGGAAGACTGCTGGGCACCATCCTGTCCGGCTGGATTTACCAGGCCTATGGCCTGGAAGCCTGCCTCTGGATATCCGCCGGCCTGGTAGCAATGGCCGCCGCACTGGCCTCTGGTCTACCCGAAAAGCAGGCCCGGCAAACCGAACAGACATAACCCCCAAGGCGTTTCAGCACACGCTTCAACAAGGGCGGGTGGGGTCACAGAGTCAAAAAATTCAAAGAAACCACGTTTCTCCTTTTTGACTCTGTGACCCCACCCGCCCGAAACTCCAGCAAGAACCTACCCGCCAATACCCCGACAATAACGAGCAATCTAAAGCGGCCGAACCACCTCAGCCAACCGCCCGGAAGAAACCAGCTCCATAAACTCATCCCCCAGCCGGTCACTCTCCGCAATCGCCTTACGCCAGGACCGCTCACGCCCGGCATCATCGCCAGCGTACTTCTCGAAATCCTTCCGGTCCGGCAGCTTGCGATCCGGCAACGACTCCAGATACTCCTGCGAAGGCGCCACCAGCAACACATCCTGAAGACGGGTCGCATCGCCGCGACGCCAGGGCAGGCTCTTGTCGAACCAGCCCGGCACCACCTTATCGGTGAAATGCGGGTACAGAATAATCCCCGGCTGCTCGTAGGGCAGATCCAGGTGATAATCCAGCAAACCGCCATCACGGTATACACCCTCAGGTGCGCCGGGAATATTGCGGACGCCGGACATCACCATCGGAATCGACGCTGACGCCAGCAGCGCCGGCAGCAAATTATCGCGGGTCAGTGCCACCTCGTGGCTGGGAAAATCCACCAGCTTCGACACCGGCGTTTTCAGGCGAGCATCGTGAATAATGCCGCGTTCCATAAAACGACCCAGATGACGCCGACTCACCATATTCGCACTGATGGCATTCATCAGCCCCAGACTGAGTCGTCCCCGGGTGTCATGCTCCAACAGACCGCGACTGCGAACCACCACCACATTCAGGCGATAAAGCGGGTGATTCAGCAAATAATCCTCGTGACCTCCCAGCAGCTCTTCCAGAAACAGAATACTCTTACGGCTCACCTCCGCCGTACTCACACCCTTGGCAAACCGCTGCGAAGTGTAAAGGTCAGCCAGACGCGCCAGTTGGGCCTTGGGATCATCAGTCGAGGCAACGGCCGCAAAGCGCCAGCTTCCGATCGAGGAACCGATCAACGATCGCTCTTGCGGAACTGTGGGCAGCCAGTCACCGAAAATGGCCTTATCAAGACCTGAAATACCAAGGGCCTTGGGCCCGCCGGCGGCACCGGGAATGACATGGACATCCTCCGCCGTCAGCGGTTTATCTTGCAGCCGCTGTAGGGCACGGCGACCCGCCCGGATAGTCAGTACAGGCGATCGGGTATGTGTGGCTGTCATGGTGCTCCCCTTTTCAGATCTCCGGGAGTTTAACGAACTGTCGGGCTCTCAGCCAGCGACTGCACAGACGTACAGTGGGCTATATCTGGCCCACCAGACGACACACCGTGCTAGACTTCCTGAAGTCCGGATACGGAAGCGGGCTAAATAGTACAAAACAGCGGGAGCATGCTGTGAATCCATTACTCTCAACGGATAAGGTCGCCACCAATCCTACATTGGTGGTTCTGGGCGTCAAACGGCAGATCGTCTACCATCTTCACTTTTGGTCGTTTATCGCCGTCGCCCCACTGGTTATGGTGCAGTGGAATCATGGCAATTATCTCCTGTCGGCGCTGCTTATCCTGTTCTGCACCAATGCCCTGCTGGTTATCGCACTCCTCAGGTATCGTAACGTCTATTTCCTGAAAGGGAGGCTGTTTCCGTTGCTGGCGGTGATCTGCGCCGCCTACTCCACGACTATCAACGGCCATGCTGGCCTGTACTGGGCCTACCCGGCCGCCACAGCCCTGTTTTTCCTGCTGCCGTTACGGGAAGCAACCACCTGCAATATCTTTTTTGTCACGGTAATGGCTGTGGTGTCGTTCCTCCGGTTTCCGGAAGCGGATTTCTGGCGCATCACCTTTTCCCTTGGCCTGACTTGTCTGTTCGCCATGATTTTTGCCTGGCTGGTCGGTCGACTCCAGGGCGAACTCACCCGGCTGGCGACCACCGATCCCTTGACCGGCTGCCTCAACCGATCACAGTTGGCCGACATCCTCAACAGCCAGATCCAGATGCGGGAACGCTACGAACGAGTATCCAGCCTGATCCTGCTGGATCTCGACTACTTCAAGACAATCAACGACCAGTGGGGGCATCTCGCCGGCGACCAGGTTCTGGCCGAGCTGGCCATAAGGACTCGTCGGCGTCTCCGTGAAAGCGACCAGCTGTTTCGTATTGGTGGGGAGGAGTTCATGCTGGTGCTGCCGGAAACCCGCCAACGGGATGCCGAGACCCTGGCTCAGGAACTGCTGACCAGCATCAGTGCCCACCCCTTCGTGGATGATATCCGGATTACGGCCAGTGCCAGTGTGGCGGAAGTGGCCAAGGGTGAAACCTGGTCGGTGTGGCTGAATCGCGCTGACCAGTCACTGTACCAGGCCAAATCCCAGGGTCGGAACCAAGTGATCAGCGCACCAAAAACCGTGGACGTCACGAGTCCACCCGATGGGGGTAGCGCGGAACTGATCGCTGATACCTGAGCTGCGGTTCGGAATTACTGCCGCTTGCGAAACTCCCGGTAAGCAGAAAATACGTCCCAGGGGCTCTCAAAATGCGGGTAGTGGCCCACATTCCGCAAACTGACGATATCCGCATTCGGAACCAGTTCCCGGTAACGCCTCGCCATTGCGGCACCGGAAACCGGGTCTGCCATACCGGACACCAGTCGCATGGGCTGCGTGGCATGCTGCAGTGCGCCCACCCAGCGATTGCGGTGACAGCGCCGTTCTTCCATGAAATGAATCAAGTGGTGAAGGATACCGCGGCCATTGTTGTAGGTGAGTAATTGCCAGAAATCGTCCATATCCTGGCGATCCGGCGGGTTGACCGGCCCCAACAACCGGCGGAAATTACGCTCAAAAATCCGGCGATTCAGACCACGACTGATCAGCCCCCCCAGGGGACTGCGCAGCAGCTTCTGGATCAACAACGGGTTGTGAACCTCCGGAAACAGGGCTCCGTTCAGGAAGCAGATACTGGCAATGCGAAACGGCAACGTGCCTTCCTGTTCCCTGGCCAGCAACTCCTGGGTCACACTGCAGCCGTAGTCGTGGGCAAACAGGTGGACGTTCTTCAGGCCCAGGCCGGAGATCCAGCCCTCAAACAGATCAGCCTGGTCTTCAATGCTGTAGTCGTAAGACACAGGCTTGTCGGAAAAGCCGAAGCCGAGCATATCCAGCACCAGTACGTTGTACTGCTGAGTCAGCATGGGCCACAATCGGTTCCAGTCCCAGCTTGCAGTCGGAAACCCGTGCAACAGAACCAGCGGCTCGCCTTGTCCCGCCATCCGGCTGAAAATGGCATGGCCTTCATAACTGAACCATTTGCCGCCCTGTTGCCACCACTCCAACGTTCCAACCTGTTGCGTACCCCGGGAAGTCGTTGTGTGTCCGGTGATGACCTGTTCCATGCCCTGTTCCTGGAAAGAGTTTGCAGACTAAAACTGTAGAACAAACCGGTGGGTGCCGCCATAGCTGTGCACCGGATTTGCAGGTGTCATCCCGGCCATGAGTAGTCTTTTGTGGACCTGTCCACGTAAACCATGGAGATAACCGGCGATTTCCCTTAAGCTTCGCCATGAATCAGACACTGAATACCGGAACCGATTATGAGCAACTCCCTGGAAGATTTGGCCGGCCATTACCGCGACATCATCAATGGCCTGGGGGAAGACACCTCCCGCGAGGGCCTGATGGACACGCCCAAGCGTGCGGCCAAGGCCATGCAGTTCCTGACAAACGGCTATCAGCAGGACCTGGGTGAACTGGTCAACAACGCCGTCTTTGAGTCCTCGATGGACGAGATGGTGATGATTCAGGACATCGAGCTATACAGTATGTGTGAACACCATATGCTGCCGTTTATCGGCAAGTGCCATATCGCGTACATGCCACAGGGCAAGGTACTCGGGCTGTCCAAGTTTGCCCGTATTGTCGACATGTACGCGCGCAGGCTGCAGATCCAGGAAAACCTGACCCGGGAAATCGCCGAAGCCATTGAAACGGTCACCGGCGCCAAAGGTGTGGCCGTGGTGATTGAGGCCCAGCACATGTGCATGATGATGCGGGGCGTGGAGAAACAGAACTCCCGCATGAAAACCTCGGTAATGCTGGGCCAGTTCCGCAAATCCCAGGCGACCCGAACCGAATTCCTGCAACTGCTCAGCCACCGGGACTGATCCCATGTCGACGGCTCCTGTCGCGGTGATCACCGGTGCCGGACGAAGACTTGGCTATGAAGCCTGCCTGGCACTGGTTGAGCGGGGCTACCGGGTATTCGCCCTGTACCGGACTCACACCGATGAGGTCAATCACCTCGTTGGTCAGGGTGTAACGGCACTGCAGGTCGATCTGGCCGATCCGGATGCGGTCCAGAGCCGGATCGACGACATTGTTCGCGACACCACCTGCGTCAGCCTGTTGGTCAACAACGCCTCCACATTCGAAACCGACGCCCAGGATCCCCAACAGCGGCCAGACCAGGCTGCCCGTCTGTTTCAGATCAACAGCACGGCCCCCATGCAATTGATGCACGGCCTCGCCCCTGCTCTGAAGGCAGCGGCCCGAGCGTGCGGACGGCCGTCACTCATCGTCAACATCACCGATATCTTCACGGAACGCCCCAACCCGGTTTACGGAGCCTATTGTGCGTCCAAGGCGGCCCTGGCCAACCTCACCCTGAGCTATGCCGCGCTGCTGGCGCCCGATGTGCGGGTCAATGCCATTATGCCCGGCCCCATCGGGTTCCTGCCCCGCCACACCGACAGCCAAAAGCAGCAGGTATTGTCAGAGACCCTGCTGGCCTGTGAGGGAGGCTTTCACAGCGTGGTTTTGCAATTGCTGGCCCTGGTGGACAACGATTTCATCACCGGCGCGCAGATCCCGGTGGATGGTGGCCGACGCCTGGCCCAGGGTATGGCCCGCCATGGTCAGGGAAGCCCGGACTGAGCTTTCAATCTGCCCATCGAAAAGCCTTTGATAATAGGGCTCATCTATTTCCTGGCCGAGAAAACGACCGTTCTCACTGCCCTCCAGGATGTCCACATCAATCGGTCGATCCTTAAGACTGCAGAGGGGATCCGAGCGGTCCCGTCCGAGAGATTCCTCCAACTGATTGAAGTGGGCCTTAAGCAACTCCGGGGACAGGGGACTGAATACGATCACCAGCGCATTGAGAAACGGACGGTCGGTCTCCATACCCTGGGGACGCGTGTGGATGATCGGCGACAGCCACAGTGACCCGTGGCTTTCCAGCAGTCTGGTGACAGCCCTCACCAGGTTCTGTTCCGGATCGATATTACTTCCCAGTCCACACAGGTACCACATGACGGCGTTATCTCAGTAGTTTGCGAATGTATGCACCCACCAATACGGTTACAAACAGTACACCGATCATGGACTCCAGGGTGACAAGCACGGACAGGAGTCCGGTGGCAGGTGGCTCAGGTGCACTCCACTGACCATAGAAACTGCTGATAAAGCTCTGCAAGCTAAGCATCACCGCTTCCCCGGTTCTGACTCCGACCGTCATGAACGCCAGCGCAAACAGGATGGAAATCATCAGCGCCGCCGCCAGAATATTCCGAAACCGGATGCCCCATCCAAACACTCCCCCGAGGAGGAAACGGCGCACCCTGCTGGTTTCCTTGTGGTGCCGCATGTGGAAAAACGCGTGGTCTTCCTCCCGCAGATGCCCGGTGGTGGACATCCAGTTTTTGAACCGGGTATAGGCTTCCGCCAGATGGCGACGGTCATCACCGCTGGGGCGGGGCATCATGGCCCGTGCCAGCAGGCCGAAGGGTGGCGGTGTTGTCGAGCGTCGGGCCGGATTGGCACCATAGATTAATGACACCGGATCAAACCATGCCTGCTCGGCGTGGAAGCGCACCATCTCCACCCTCGGCGTACCTTCCTCAGGAGCTTCCAGTTCCAGCATCCAGGCCTGACCCACCGATGAGCCGTTCAGACACAAGCGGCCACGGAAGTGATGCCCGGTCATCCGCAGGTGACGCCCCACTAGGGTATCCTCGATGCCAATACCGGCTTCTTCGTCCGTTACGGTAACCCGATCCAGCCACAGGTCAGAGACCAGCTCGCAGTTGTCCACCAGGATGGATTGCGCTGTCAGCTCTCCCAGCCGCAACTGGTTCAGATGGCTACGGCGGATTTCCATACAACCAGACACCGTATACCCGTCAACAAACAGCCCGCCTTCAAAACCGTTTCTGCTCAGCTGTTCGGCGTGGTAACTCTGGCGGCCAATATAGACCTGGCCCAGGGAAGGGGCATCGTTCACCGGCGCCTCATCCTGGACCGCCATCAGTTGCACCGGCGCCTGGAAACTGCCGTTCAGGGCCAGGCACCCACTCAGCGTCATTTCGTTGAGCCAGAGCATGTCATCACTGCCACGGGTACCGAATTCCATCAGCACGGAGCAGGCCTGTATGCCACGGAACGAGATGCCACCGGCGCCGCTGAAGTCACAGCCAAACATAACGACGCTGCCATTCAGGTGACCGGATTTCAGGCTGAAATGATTGTTGAAGCGGCAGTTGAGACACCAAAAACTACCGTGGAATCGGGCCCCGAGCCAGCGAAAATCACCCAACACCTGGCAGTTGATCAACACGACGGATCCGGCAAATTCCAGGTCGGACCGTTCCGAACCGTTAATCACCGCATTGGCGATCACCACCACACCGTCTGCGGAACCAATGGCCGCCAGGAGCTCCACCTCGGTCATATGACGCGGCTGGTCCGATGGCAACGCCAGCCCATGGCTGTTCACTGTCACCTCTGGTACCTCGGCGGTACCCTGCACCTCGCGTACCACCAGCGTCACACTATCGCGGCGATCACGCCCAAGCCGGACCCGAAACTCCTGACCAAGGGTGACTGCCGGATAACCCGCCTGCTGGAACGGGCGCCAGTGACTGTAGACCAGTCGTTGATCTGCAGTCACCAGCACCAGAAATCGACCAGCTTCCAGATCGGAATGCACGACCCGGGCAACAACGGTTTCTCTGGTCACAGGGCAAACTCCTGTCCCTGGCGGGCAAACCCGGCAAACTCACGCTCCACTTCCGCCCGATGTTGCTCGAAATTGTCTTCATAGCTCATCAAATACATGCGCTCACGCAGGGCATCCGAATAGTTCTCACGAAGCTCACGAACCGAGGCATGGACCGGGTTCCAGTCCGACAGGGTGGCATCATGAAGAATGGTCTGCGGTGCAAAGGTCGCCACCAGTTCGGGAATCGGGCGAGTGTCGCCACTGAACAGCAGGTGATTATTGATCATCAGGCCGTAGGACGGCTTTTCCGGGGTGTGCCGGTTCTGAAACGATTGCAACCGGACGCCTTCAAACTCGAAGGGCTGGTCATCCAGCAACACCACATCAAAAAAGTCTGTCAGCTCCGCAGGCCCTTCACCCACCTGCCCCATCACCCCCTTCAGGGTATGCTCCCACAACTCCTCATAAACCCCTGGAGGTAAATACAGTACAGGCTTGAAGCCATAACGGAAACGACACTCGTACCCCAGCCGTTCCAGGCCAAAACAGTGATCCGCATGAGCGTGGGTGATAAAGATGGCGTCCACATCGGCCAGGGTCAGGCCCCGGTCCCGCAACGCGAACTTGATGGTATAACCGGCGTCGATCAACAAACGTCGGCCACCGGCCTCTACCATGGCGTTGTTGTTCCAATGGTCAATCGCTTCGGAGTGGCCAACTCCCAGCATGGTCAAGACTGCCATACTCTGGTCCTTTTCAGATGACGGGACGGATCACTTTGGTGAGCTCCTTGAACAGCGATCCTATTACATGCAAGCCTTGTCGATCAAAGACCTATAGTATCATTTCCTGATACCGGCAGGCCGGCGATCAGCTGGCAACTCACAGTGCAAAAAGGGCCCACCTAATCATGCCAACCCAGACACCAGAAGCAATCCGCGCCATTTTAACCAGCATTCGCACCATTGCGCTGGTGGGCGCCAGCAACAAAATCCACCGCCCCAGCCACGAGGTCATGGCTTACCTGCAGGGCCGGGGCTATCGCGTCATCCCCGTCAACCCGAAGCTGGCCGGCCAGCAGCTGTTGGGTGAAACAGTCTACGCCGATCTCAATGCATTGCCTGAACCGGTGGACATGGTGGAGCTGTTCCTGGCGCCAGAACGCACTGGACCGGTGATCGATACCGCCATTGACCTCAACGTGCCTGTGGTGTGGATGCAGATTGGCGTAATCAACAAGGAAGGCGCCCGGAAAGCGGAGGCCGCCGGCCTGACCGTCGTTATGGATCGCTGCCCCAAGCAGGACATTCCGCGACTCGGCGTGCCGCCGATAACCGGCGGCTCCCTCTAGGCTGTCAGCGTTAATCATCAGGGGCCATCCTGTGACCCACTACCTGTTCGAATCGTCAGCGCTCTGCCATACTCAGGTCAAACAATCCGAAAACTGGCATCGCCATGTGGCTCAGACGCAAAACCAACAGGGCACATACGGCACCCCGACCGATCGCTGAGAAGGCGATGTCGCCATCGGGGCGGTCGCCTGCCTCCCTGCGTCGCACCAAACTGCCCGTCGATCTGCTCGAAATCGGTATGAAGGTCGTCAAACTGGACCGACCGTGGACGGACGTCCCCGTCCTGTTCCAGGGATTCGTCCTTACAGATCCAGGCCAGGCCCAGGTTCTGAGGCAGTACTGTGAATGGGTCGTGGTGGAGGATGAAGAGGGGCGCCTGGCCCCGATCATCAGCAAGATCGCCCGGCAGCGAAAACGCACCACAGAGCCCATGGAAGAAACCCGGTCGCTGCTGGAAGAAATTCCCAGGGCCAAGGCGACCTGGTACAAGACCCGCATTTTTATCGAGCGGGTAATCCGTGATATCGAACAGGGCAACAACAACCTCCATCTTCAACATGCCCGCCCCATCATTCGAAACTGCGTGGACAGCATCAAGGCCAACGCCAGTGCCATGTTCTGGATGACCCGAATCAAGTCCCGGGACGCCTACACCGCCGAACATTGCCTGAGGGTGGCCATCTTCACCGTGGCTTTTGCCCGTTTTCTGGGCATGCCTGATGAGGACCTGGAGATTGCCGGACTGTGTGGCCTGCTCCACGACATCGGCAAACTCAAGGTACCGCCATCAATACTCAACAAGCCAGGTGCCCTCAGCCCCGACGAATTCAGCGTTATGCAGAAGCACACAACACTGGGCTACAACCTGCTGAAGCAGGACCCGGACGTGGATCCCATCATCAGTGACGTCACCGTTCACCACCACGAACGTATCGACGGTTACGGCTACCCCCATCAACTGGAAGAACCGCAGATCAGTCGATTTGCGCGGCTGGTCTCTATTGTCGACGCGTTCGATGCCCTCACCAGCGACCGATGCTATCGCAATGGCGTGCCCACGTCCGATGCCATGCGCATCCTGTACAGCAACCGGGGTCAACAATTCGACACAGGGATGGTGGAGTCCTTTATTCGGATGATCGGTGTTTATCCGCCGGGAAGTTTGGTAGAACTGTCGTCGGGAGAAGTCGCGCTGATTGTCGCCACTCACCCTGGCAAAAAACTGAAACCACGAGTTGAGGTATTACTGGATGCCAACAAGCATCCAGTAACACCCAGAGTTCTCGATCTGTCGAAACAACCGGATGACACACAACCCGGCATTTTGCGCCCGTTGCCCGACGGCGCCTTCGGTATTTCGTTACAGGGACGGGTACAACAATTAGTGGCCGGTGACCGCCCGTAACCCTCATAATCAAACACAATCTGCCGATAGATACTGTTGTTGGTGCATCCGACCGGAGTGACGTGTGGAAAAAACTGAATCAGCGACAAACGTAATGGTCAAAGGGCTTCTGCACCCCGCTTTTCCAGTACTGATTCTCATCGTCTTTCTCGGCATTGCTTCCGTTCTGAAGTACGGCATCGACAGGCAGGACAAGCACCAGCTTGAAAGCAGCCTGGCCAGCGAAACCCAAGCCATGGCCGCCAACCTGGAACGGGAATTCCTGGTCCATGTACAAGCGATTCGCCGTATGGCAAAGCGCCTTGAGTCCAACCCGGACATAACGAAGGAGCTGTGGCGCCAGGACGCCAGAAACTACCTGGACGACTTCGGGGTCTATCAGGCCCTGGAATGGATTGACCGGCAGTTCGTGATTCGCTGGCTGGAACCCCTGTCCGGCAACGAAGAAGTGGTTGGCTACAATGTGGCATTTTCCACTGAGCGTCGAGCAGCACTGGAAACGGCGCAAGCCAATGGCACCATTGACATTTCCGGCGTGGTCGATCTTCGACAGGGAGGCAGGGGCCTGGTTATCTATGTGCCGGTCTACTCCGGTGATGAAAACAGCGGGTTTGTTGCCGGTGTCTTCCGGATGGAGACCCTGGCTCGTCAATTACTGACCAGCAGGGTTCTGGACGCGTTCCATATCCGCATTTCCGAAGGTGATGCGCTTGCCTACGAACTCAACGCCAACGGTGAGTTCGCCACCCGATACTCCCAAACCGTCGACGTCGATCTCCCGACATTGGATTGGTCGCTGACCGTTACCCCATCAATCGCCTGGATCAGCAGCCGGAAAAGCATCTGGCCCTGGACCACGTTCATCTCCATCCTGTTCATGGGCATCCTGACCAGCCTGACCACCCTGCTGGTCCAGACCCTGCTCAAGCGTAATCGCGCCCTGCTGAAAACCCGCAAGGAGCTGGAGTTTGAAATAGACCAACGCAAAGCCGTGCAACAGGATCTGGTCCGTCTGGAGTCGACGGATGCCCTGACCGGCCTCGCAAACCGTCGTTTCTTCATGGAAGACCTCAGCCACACCCTCAGCATCGCCGATCGGCAAATGCGCCAGGTCGCCCTGGTGATGATGGATCTCGACCGATTCCAGATGCTCAACGACACTCTTGGCCACCAGTTCGGGGACGAGCTGCTGATCAAGGTATCCGAGCGCCTGAACAGCCTGAGTAGTGAAAAGATCCTGGTGGCCTACTCTGGCGGAGACGAGTTCATGATCTGCCAGCAGCATGTGGACAGCCTGGACGACGTCATTCACCTGCTTGGCCAGATCAAACAATGTTTCGCAGAACCTTTCGAGGTCCAGAATCAGGCCCACTGCGTCACCGCAACCATGGGTATTGCAGTCTACCCACAAAGTGGTCTGGATACCGATACTCTGCTCCGTAACGCCGACATCGCCCTGTACCGGGCCAAGGAGCAGGGACGCAACACCTACCAGTTCTATACCGAAGGCATGCAGGAGCGGGAAGTCATGCGCCTGGAACTGGACAAGGACCTCAGCCAGGCCCTGGCCAATGACGAATTTGTCCTTCACTTTCAGCCACAAGTCGACCTGGAGAGCGCCGAGATCGGCAGCGCGGAAGCCCTGATACGATGGCAACATCCGCGTCGGGGACTGCTGCCCCCGATTGAATTTATCCCGTTGGCGGAAGAGAGCGGTCGCATCACCGAGATCGGACGCTGGGTCGTGATGGCCGCCTGTCAACAGCTTGCCCGTTGGCGCGGCACTGCCTTCGAACACCTCAGGATTGCAGTCAATCTCTCCGGACGTGAGCTGGATGATGAGGGCCTGGTGGACCATATTCAGGAGGCGCTGGAGACCCACAACGTGCCGCCGCACCAGCTGGAAGTGGAGCTGACCGAGGAAATCTTTATCCAGAACATTGAACACAACCTCAATCAGCTATCCAGGTTACACAAACTCGGTGTGCACCTTGCCATCGATGATTTCGGGGTGGGCTACTCATCGCTGGGCTATCTACGGGACTTCCCGGTCGATTTGCTGAAAATCGACCGTTCGTTCATTACCGAAGTCACCGAACGCCACGACGACGCGGTGATCACCCGCGCAGTCATCAATCTGGCCCACAACCTTGGCATCCGGGTTGTCGCGGAAGGTGTTGAGACCATGGAGCAGCTGGCGTTCCTGAAGGATCACCAGTGTGACCTGGCCCAGGGTTACCTGATCAGCCGGCCCGTTCCCGCTGCCACACTGGAAAAAGCCCTGAGCGAAGGTACTATGGTTACCGGCATTCCGGCGGATACCCGCATCTAGCCGACCTCGTTTAATCGTTGTTTTCGGACCATTCCCTGCAAGGTAAGACTCCATGACAAGCCGCTACCTGACGACTGAACAAAACCGGAAAATCCGCCAGTGGGAGCGCTGGAACCGGAATTATTTTATTTTTGCCTTCGTGGCGCTGACGATTATTCTGGTGTTCAGCAGTCAGCTGGGCTTGTCCAGTGGTGAGAGCTGGGGGCCACTCGGGGGTCTGATTGCGGTTCTGATCACGCCGATTATTGTGCTTCAGCTGCGGCTGGCGTGCCCCGCCTGTGGTCACAAGATCGGCTGGCAGGCAAAGCTGATGGCGCCGGACCAGTGCAAGGCCTGCGGTACATTCCTTCGCTCCAAGAGCCAGTAATCTTCTCTTCTTTAAAAAACCTTTGACCTGTGAGTTACTCATAGGTTTTAGGCTATCCTTGAATCAGGTTTCGGTGATTGCCGTGTTGAGGCAGGCGCGACTCCCGAAAACCGCTGTTAATACGTCCCTGTACGCTTGCTCTCCGCCATCCATGGCTCCGAGCATTTTCGGGAGTCGCGCCTGCCTCAACACTCCGCTTACTTCAGTGATGGATTCCTTTGACCATTACTTATTTCGGGGTGAGGAACAGGATATGAAAGTCAAAGACATTGCAGAAGCCGCCGGCGTGAATCCAGATACCGTGCG
Organism: Marinobacter sp.; assembly: GCA_022014155.1. Lineage (GTDB taxonomy): Bacteria > Pseudomonadota > Gammaproteobacteria > Pseudomonadales > Oleiphilaceae > Marinobacter. The sequence goes on from JAKLLS010000021.1 coordinate 36,909, forward strand.
GTTCTATACCCGGGAAAATCTGTTGAAGCCGACCCGCAATCCGGACAACAACTACCAGCAATTCGATGCCGAGGACCTTCGGCGCTTGCGGTTCGCCCGCAAAGCCCGGCAGTTGGGGTTCTCACTGCCGGAGATCCGGCAGATTCTGGAGCAGGCGGATGATCATAATTCTCCGTGTCCGATGGTGCGGGATGTCTTTCAGCAGCGGCTGGCGGAGGTGGAACGGGAAATTCGTGAGCTGCAGGAGCTGCGCCAGCGGATGACGTCGGCGATGGCGGCCTGGCAGGACATGCCGGATGGTACGCCGGATGGCCACACCATTTGCCGGTTGATCGAACACTGGGAAGACCCGATGCCCCTCACCGGGCAGATAATCAGAGTGAGGAGCACTAGCGAATGATTGACGCACCTGTACTACAAACCACTC
>JAKLLS010000112.1 GCA_022014155.1 Marinobacter sp.
GTGGGTCGGGAGCCAGATACTGACGCACAGGCCGGGCTGACCGTCCTGGCGATCCAGCAGGTCGAGTTCGCCTCCGTGTAACTCGGCAATTCTTCGGGCAATTGCCAGCCCCAGACCAGCTCCGGAGCCCAGCCGCTGATCCAGTCTGGAAAAGCGCCCAAGGGCCTTCTCACGACTGGTTTCGGGTATCCCTGGCCCCTGGTCACAGACCAGGATCCGGTAACCGTTATCAAGACGCTGAAGTCGGGTGTCCACACGGGTGCCCGCCGGACTGTACTGGATGGCATTGGCCAGTACGGATCGCATCAGCGTATTGATCAACGCTGCCTGACAACGGATGGTGGCATTTCCGGTCTGGTCTTCCAGCGATGGCTCTATCTGCTTTTGCAGGGCCAGCGGGAACACATCGGCGATACTCTGGGCAACAATGTCAGACAGGTTCTGGTCCTCGGGATTGAAGCCTGCACCAGAGTCGACCCGGCTCAGCAACAACATCTGTTCGACCAGGTGTACCATCCGGTCTACTGACGCAGTCAGTTCGCTGAATTCGCCGGGGTATTTTTCGTCGATTTTCTCCAGATTCAGGCGCAGGGCGGTCAGCGGTGTGCGCAGCTCGTGGGCCGCGTCGGCAGAGAACCTGCGCTCTCTTTCCAGCGCATCATCCAGCCGCTTCAGCAAACCATTAACGGCACCTACGAGGCCGGTAACTTCCTTTGGCGCATGTTGGGTATCCAGAGGGTGTATGCTTTCCGGGTCCATGTGGCGAATCGGTTGCTCGAGTTTACGCAAGGGACGGAAGCCCACCTGGATGGCAAAGGCCACGGCAAGAACGAGCAGCGGCAGCGCGACCAGTAACGGCAGGATGTTGCTCAGAGCGAGTTCCTGGCTGAGCTCCTGGCGAATATCTTCACGTTGTGCCGTGCGTATCCAGTAACCCGTTTTGGGATCCTGAAGGGTAAAGGTGCGCCATTGGAAACCGGTGGCTTCGGACCAGGCGTAACCGGGGGTCAGGCTCTGATCGTCATTGGCGGACAGGGTGTCCAGGACCGGAACACCCTCAGCCGTCCAGACCTCAAAGGCCAGCTTTTTCTCGTATTTGTGGCCAGCGCCGTCTGGCAGGATTTCGTCATAGTCCCCCTCGTCGAGCGCCCCTTCCGGGAGCTGCAGGGTTTCTCTGAGTGTTCCGGCCAGTCCCTCGGATGACTGGGTAGTGGCCAGGTGTTGTACCAGTCCCTGAACCACGCGGGTACTCTGGGCAATTTCCGCATCGAACAGCTCTTCGAGCTCGTGATTACTTTCTATGTAGCTCCAGGTTGCCGCAGCCGACGCAATCAGCATGACAATGGATGCCACAAGCAGTATCAGGGTGCGGGTCAGGGACATGCCGGGGCTCCGCAGGTAGCTGCTTGTTGGCTGTCCAGAAGGTAGCCCACGCCCCGTATGGTGCGGATCACGGTTTTGCCCAGGCGCCGCCGCAGGTGGTGGATATGAACCTCCAGGGCATTGCTTTCCGCGCCGTGGTCCCAGCCATACAGCTGTTCTTCCAGCCGGCGTCTCGTTGCAACCTGATCCGGATGGCGCATCAAATAGTGAAGTATCTGCAGCTCACTCCTGGGCAGAGTGATGGTCTGCTCACCCAAGGTCAGCTGACCCGAGTCGGGGTTCAGGGTAATGCCACCCACTGACAAACCGCCGGCGTCCAACGCCGTGCCACGGCGGGTAACCGCCCGGATTCGGGCGTTGAGTTCAGCCATCGCGAAGGGCTTGGTGAGGTAATCGTCTGCTCCGGCATCGAGCCCCCTGAGTTTGTCGTCCAGTTCTGAGCGGGCAGTCAGTATGATGATGGGGGTTCGCATGCCTTGTTTTCTGGCCCGTTCCAGTACTTCGAGGCCATCGAGGCGGGGCAGGGTGAGGTCGAGTATGGCCAGGTCAAAGTGTTCGACGGACAGCGCATTGAGCGCCTGTTGGCCATCATCCAGCCAGTCCACGGTATGCTGCTCATCCCGCAACATGGCGAGCATGGTGTTTGCCAGCATGTGATCATCTTCCACAAGCAGAATACGCATTCGGTCATTCTCGTCCGTCATCCTGATACTGCGTCATTCTGGCACAGAAACCTTAACGCCGGCTTAAGAAAAGTCCCCCTCCAGGTTAAGCCAGTCTTAAGTATTGCCCCTTAGTCTGGTTAGCAGTCAGGGAGGTAACTTATGACCGAAATGCTAACCATGCCAGTCAGTATCGATCTCACTTCCGAAGATGTGGACCCGGTGGTTCGCTGCGGCTACCGCTACCTGTGTGAGTTACGCCCGGGGAGCGCTTCCGAGCGACTGGCCGCTGATTTTATTCGACGGCGTTTTAACCAGGCCTACGGTGCCCGACCGATACTGCACATGCCGCCTTTGCTGGCGCTTGTCTCCGATCACGGGACGTTGCTGGCAGCTGTTGGCGTGCGTTGTGCCGCCGTCGAGCGGCTATTCCTGGAAAACTATCTGGATCAACCGGTCCAGAACTGTCTGCCGGGGAGTGATTCTGACCGGACGTCCGTAGTGGAAATCGCCCACCTTGCCGGTGTCGAGACCGGTATCAGCCGCCCGTTATTTGCCGCGCTGGCGGTCTGGCTGCAGCGGGCAGGCTTGCGGTGGGTGGCTTGCACGGGAACCGCGCAGTTGCGAAACGGCTTCGGTCATATCGGAATCAAGGTGTCTGACCTCGGCGTTGCCGATCCTGATCGTCTGGCGGGGGCGGGGCAGGATTGGGGCACCTACTACGACAATCAGCCAAGGGTCCTGGTCATCAATGTCAGCCAGGGCGTTGAGAGCCTGAAAGCATACGGTTTGCTCCGTCAGGTCCGTTTCATAGAGCCCGGCGGGACGGGAATGCCGGTATCATGCCGGGCAGCGGGGCGTGGCTATGGCAAACTTGCCTGACCTGTTTCGCGACGTGGTCGCGAATCGCCCTGAAGCTACCGCACTGGTGTCCGGATCTCTTCGGTATACCTTTCTTTCTCTGTTCGCGGCCGTGGAGGCCGTTGCTGAAAGGTTGCGTCAGGCCGGTGTCACGCAGGTCGGATTGTGTGGCGATAACACGGCGGCGTGGGTAATAGCGGATCTGGCGTGCCTGGAGGCAGGTGTTGTCTGTGTACCCGTGCCGACCTTTTTCTCCTCTCAGCAGCGGGAACACCTGATTCGTCAGGCGGGTCTGCAGGCACTGTTGTGGTCGGAAGAATCAGCAGGGCAGCAATCTCTTGGCCATGGGATCGGTATGACGGGGCTGGGTGATACCACAGATTCTGTCGATTTGCCTGAAAACACAGCAAAAATCACCTTCACCTCAGGCAGTACCGGCACCCCGAAAGGCGTGTGCCTGTCTCAGGCTCACCTGGCGGCAACGGTGCTGGCACTCAGGCAGAGGCTAGACGCGAGCGTTGGTCACTATCATCTTTGTATCCTGCCACTGGCGACCTTGCTGGAAAATGTAGCGGGGCTTTATTTGCCGCTGCTGATGGGATCCGTGGTGCGGGTTGAGCCGCTGTCCTCACTGGGCATGGCTGGTAGCAGCGGGGTGGACGCGCAGCGCCTGGCGACAGCGTTGAATCGCTGGCAGCCCGAGTCACTGATCCTGGTGCCGGAGTTGGCCAGACTGCTTGCCGGACTGGCTGAACATGGCGTGCTCGCCACCGGCAGTTTCCGCTTCCTGGCGGTTGGCGGCGGAAAAGTCGCGCCCGATCTGCTCGACCGGGCGCGGGCACTTCGTTTGCCTCTGTTTGAGGGGTATGGTCTTTCCGAATGTGGCTCCGTGGTTGCCTTGAATACTCCCGGCGATGATCGGCCGGGGTCTGTGGGCCGCCCTCTGGACCATGTTGACGTTTGTGTCGATTCACGGCGTCGCATCCTGATTCGGGGCAACACCCATCTTGGCTATCTTGACGAAACGGCCTCGCAGGAGGAGTGGCTGGACACCGGAGATCTGGGAAACCTGTCGGCGGACGGATTCCTGACGGTAGACGGCCGTTCGAAGAACCTGTTGATCACCAGTTTTGGCCGCAATATCAGCCCTGAGTGGCTAGAAAGCGAATTGGTTGAGGCCCTGGGTTTATATCAGGCCGTCGCGGTTGGTGACGGTGACCCCCAGCCCAGCGCGCTGATTGTTGCGTCCCCCGGGCAATCATCGGAACAGATAGCGGCAGCGTGTCGCGAGTTGAACGACCGACTGCCGGACTACGCCCGCTTGTCGTCTCTGTACCGGCTGCATTCTCCATTGTCTGCCAGCCGCGGCCACCTGACGACCAATGGCCGGCTCATCAGGCATCACATCCAATCTGACTTACCCCATCTGATCGCCAACAGCGACTTGATCGAACTAACCCAGCCAGGAGGACGTACCATGGCATTTTTTGACCGGCTTCAGGCCGAAACCGCACAAGCGCGAACCCACGTGACCAGCGCCCCTGTGATTCAGGCGGTTCAGCAAGGGCGAATGACCCTTGAAGGCTACACCTGGTTCCTGACCCAGGCTTTTCACCATGTAAAACATACGGTTCCGCTGATGATGGCGTGCGGTGGCCGGCTGCCAGAGCGACTGGAAGACGTTCGCAAGGCGCTGGTGGAATACATCGACGAGGAATACGGCCACCACGAATGGATCCTCAATGATCTGCAGGCCTGCGGTGAGGACCGCGAAGAGTGCCGCTCCAGTCAGCCGGATCTATCCATTGAACTTATGGTGTCTTACCTCTATCACCAGATTGACCGGGGCAATCCTGCTGCCTTTTTCGGCATGGTCCAGGTGCTTGAAGGCACTTCCATCGAGCTGGCGACCCCCCTGGCGCGCCAGATCCAGGAACAGCTGCAGCTACCGGATCCGGCGTTCAGTTACCTGTATTCCCACGGCGAGCTGGATCAGGATCATTTCGAATTCTTCCGTGACCTGATGAACAACGTCACCGACCCCGCCGATCAGCAGGCAATCATCGACTCTGCACGAGTCGTGTATCGATTGTACGGGGATATGTTGCACCGTATTCCCCTGACATCTGCGACCGCAAAAAGGCAGGAGGCGTCCGATCATGCAATTGCGTAACCGTCGCTTCCTGTTGCTGGGCGGAACCGGTGGCATTGGCCAGTCGCTGTTGCAGGCCCTGCTGGCGGAGGGCGCCGTGTTGTTGGTGGCTTCACGACAGCCTGAGAGTTTGCAGCTGCCGGACGGCGCATCCGGTGTGAAGCTGAATCTGGCGGCCGAGGATCTGGATCAGCAGCTCCAGGCTATTACCGACACCTGGTCAGATATCTACGGTGTTATCCATTGCGCCGGACAGAACCAGTTTGCCGGGCTCTCCCGGATGCCGGTGTCTGCCATTGACGGCCAGCTGGCGGTCAATCTGCGCAGCCCGATGCTGGTGGCGCGCCATTTTGCCCCCCGTTTTGCAGCAGCGGGTGAGGGTGCTCTGGTGTTTGTTGGCTCGACCTTCGGCAGCATTGGCTTCCCGGGTTATACCGCCTACTGCGCGACCAAATTCGGTCTGCGGGGATTCACCGAAGCACTGCGAAGGGAGTTGGCGGACACATCGGTACAGGTGGTCTACGTCGCCCCCCGCGCCACGGCGACAGCGATGAACCCGCAGGTGGTCAATCAGCTCAATCAGGCCCTCGGTAACGCCGTGGATTCACCGGAAAGAGTCGCCCAGCGCATCGTTAAGGCCATGACCCGTGACCAGCGTCGCTGCTTCATGGGGTGGCCGGAACGGTTGTTTGTGGTGATCAACGGTGTGCTGCCGCGACTGGTGGACCGGGCGCTGTTCAAACAACTGCCGGTGATACGGCGATTTCTTGAGTCAGGAGTATCCTAATGAGAACCTTCAGTCTGTTACTGGTTTTACTGCTGGCGATGCCGGTATGGGCGGGCAGTCTGGAGTCTGATCTTGCCCGCATCCAGCAGCGCTGGGCCGAGATTCAGTATCAGTTGCCCGGGGACGATAAAGCCGACGCTTTCGAGGCGCTGGCAAAAGAGGCGGAAGGGTTCGTGGCCGATTATCCGGATCGTGCCGAACCGCGTATCTGGCGGGCCATTGTGCTGAGCACCTGGGCCGGAGAGAAGGGCGGTCTCGGTGCGCTCAGATTGGTCAAGGATGCCCGAGGCCAGCTTGAGAAAGCACTTGAAATTGATGATTCGGCGCTGGAGGGATCGGCCTACACCTCCCTGGGCTCCCTGTACTACCAGGTACCGGGATGGCCGCTGGCCTTTGGGGATGATGACAAGGCGCGTCGTTATCTGCAGAAAGCATTATCGCTCAATCCCGACGGGATCGATCCGAACTTTTTCTTTGGTGACTACCTGCTGGAGCAGGGTGAGAAAGCCCGCGCCCGGCAATACCTGGAGCGGGCCCTGGCTGCCCCTGCCCGTGTTGGACGGGAGCTTGCAGACCAGGGCCGCAGGGAGGAAATCCGGGAACGATTGGCGCGCCTGTCAAGTTCCTGACGGAGGCCGACAATCTGCGCTGGTCAGAATCCCGGTGGCGGGCTAAAACCTGCCAGTCCTTCTTTTTCCAGCAGTTCCGCAAAACGGATGGTGGTCAGATCCTTGCCGGGGGCGCCAATTACTTGCACATTAAACGGCAATCCGTCCTTGCTGCGCCCAACCGGCACCGATGTGGCAGGCAGGCCGAGCAGTGTGGCAAAGGCAATCCAGCAAAACTGGTCCATGTAGGCCCTGGGCTGACCAGCGACAGAGATGCGGCGTTTGAAGACCGGATGACTGTGGTCGTGGCGTATGGCCGTGGTGGGTGTGACTGGTGTGAGCAGCACATCGAATTCTTCGAACAGGCCATCGATTTCGGCGCGCATTTTTTCCCGCGTTTCACTCACGGCAATCCATTGGTGTATCGGTTGGTTTACACCGCGTCCGTATTCACCAATAAAGGGCGTGAGTGGGCCCAGTAATTTCAGCCATCTTTCCAGTCGCGCCACCCAGAGCATTTGCCGTCTTTGTGCGGGCTTGAGGGAGGTGCTCAGCAGGCTTCCCAGCAGGTTGAAATAAGGCGGCAGGATATGTTCCAGATTGAGTAACGGGTGCCTGGCTTCGGCGACCAGTGTGCCCCGCTTTTCCAGTTCCTGTCCCAGGTTACGGTACCCCTGAGTCAGTTCCTCCTCGACCGGGCAGAGTGGATCTTCCAGCCAGAGACCCACGCGGGCCTGGTCCAGGGATGTGAGCGTAGAAGGCTCCATATCCACAGACCAGCTACGGGCTTCCAGGGGCGTGGGGCCGGCAATCACGTTCAGCAGCAGGGCCAGGTCCCGGGCGGTGCGCGCCAGCGGTCCACCTTCGGCCAGATCCGGGCGGGACTGTGTACCGGGCGGTCCCGGAATATGGCCCCGGAAGGACACCAGCGCTCGAGTCGGTTTGTGGCCGAATACTCCGCAGAAGTGGGCCGGAGTACGGATGGAGCCCGCCAGGTCGCTGCCCACCTCCAGTGGTGTCATGCCGGCGGCCAGTGCTGCTGCAGCACCGCCGGACGAACCGCCGGGGGTATGATCACGGTTATAGGGGTTGTTGGTCACACCAAACAGTTTGTTGTAGCTCTGCAGGTCCGTGGCGTAGATTGGTACATTGGTCTTGCCGAGGATGATGGCGCCGGCCTCTTCCAGGCGTTGGACCACATCGGCGTGGTGCTGCGGGCGATGCTCCCTCAGTGCCGGGGCACCTGCGGTGCAGGTCATGCCCGCGACTTCCCAGGTGTCCTTCAAGGTCAAGGGCAGACCGTGCAGGGGGCCAAGAGGGGATCCGGAGGCGCGTTTTTCGTCCGCTGCCCGGGCTTTCTTCAGAGCCTGCTGTTCGTCCAGGGTCACCACGGCATTGATGATGTCATTGTGGATCCGGATCTGGTCCAGGAAATGTTGTGTCACGGCTTCGCTGGTAAGCGTGCCATCGTTGAGTTCTTTTACAAGCTCGTGGGCGGGCCGGTAATGCAGGGCCTGTTGTGATGATGGCATGGGATCGACTCTTGCAGTTGTTATATCAACGGTTATGGCAATTCTTCGCGCCAGTGTTTGACTCGTACCTGGGCCTTGACCGCATCCAGAATTTCCAGGATCAGGTTGATCAATGCTTCGTTTGCGACGGACTCTGCCCGTGCGTCGGCAGGATCAGGCATGAATACGTTAATTATGTCTTCAATGAAGGCGTGGTTGGATGCGGATGCGAGGTCCTCAAGGATCTGGTGGATGACGTTGGCGACGATGTCGCCAACCGCTTCCTCCAGGGTTTCCTGGATGGTAGGCCCGACCACCGGCAGGTATTTCAGTCGAGACAGCTCAAGGTTCTGCTTGAGCGCGCTATCGACCTGGTCTTCCAGGTAACTCCGCAGGGCTCCCCGGTTGGGCACATAACCTTCCTGGGCGGCCTGCGCCACACGCTGTGAAATCCAGTCCGTCAGCATGTCCTTGCGTGGATAGACGATGTCGTGCTGGATGCGTTCAAACAGTGGTGAACCTCGCTTAACCTCCTGTTGTACGCCAGACAGGACTTTTAGCACGATGCGGTCCGACAGCTCTTCCATGAAAGCTTCATAGTAGAAATTGACGAACTGATAGGTGCGCATGCTGGTGACGTCGATGATTTTGTACTGGTGTAACCGGTAAATAATGGAGATCACCCGCAGAACCCGCAGGAAACGGAAGCTTCCCACCGGGATACAGCCAACCAGGTCATACCAGTGGATGAAGGGGTAAAAGTACCAGCGATCATAGACACTGGCCTTCACCGCGTATCCCCAGCGAAGGAAGAATTCGGTAAGGAAGATGCTGACGAAGACCAGGTCGTAGAAAAGGAAGTTCTCATGGATGGGTTCGTAAAGGCCATGAAACCCTGGCGTATGTTCCGCGAAAAAGCCTTCGATGGCGCTGAAGGCATAGACGGAATCAAAGATGATCAGTGCCAGGTTGGCGATAAGCAGGCCCAGCATCAGGAAGTCGATGATGAGCCAGATCGTCTGGTGACTGGACTTGAGATTTTCGCGGTTGATTTTCAGCATTCAGGTGCCTGAATTCCTGTGAATTTTCCCACAGGTTAGCTTATTTCAACTCAGCGGACGACTTCCCGAGCAACCGGCGGGCGATGATCAACAACTGAATTTGCTGGGTACCCTCGAAAATGTCGAGTATTTTTGAGTCTCGGGCCCATTTCTCCAGCAGTTCCGTCTCTCCATAGCCGAGGCTGCCGCACAGTTCCACACAGCGCAGGGTGATGGCATTGCCGACACGTCCGGCCTTGGCTTTTGCCATCGAGGCCTCCTTGGAGTTAGGCAGGCCATTATCGGCCATCCAGGCAGCCCGTAGGGTGAGCAACCGGGCAGCTTCCAGCTCCGCTTCGAGCAGGTGAAGTTCGCGGGTTACTGCAGGCTGGGTCCAGGTCTGGGTTCGGTAGCTGAGGTCGATCCCTGCCCCTTCAACGATTTCACGGGTACGCTCAAGAGCGGCACGGGCCACGCCGATGGCCATGCCGGCCACCACTGGGCGGGTGTTGTCAAAGGTCTGCATGGCGCCGGCAAACCCATTGTTGACGCTGATGTCCGGATCCCCCAGCAGATTTTCTTTCGGTACACGACAGTTTTCGAAGCGGATGGCGGCAGTATCGGAAGCGCGGATGCCCAGTTTCTTTTCCAGGCGCTCAACGGTCATGCCGGGAGTACCTTTCTCTACCACAAAGGATTTGATGGCAGCCCGCCCCTTATTGCGGTCAAGGCTGGCCCAGACCACGACGGCGTTGGCCCGTTCACCGGCCGTTACGTAGATTTTTTCGCCATTAATGATGTAGTGATCGCCGTTCTCGGTTGCCGTGGTGCGAATGGCGGCAGAATCTGAGCCTGCCCCGGGCTCGGTGATAGCCATGGCGGCCCATGTATCACCCAGGCGGGTCAGTTGCTCTTCGTTGGCAACGGCGGCAATGGCGGAGTTGCCGAGCCCCTGACGAGGAATGGACAGCGCCAGGCCGACATCACCCCAGCACAGCTCGGTTAGTCCCAGCACGGTTTTCATGTTGGTGCCATTGCGGTTCCCGTCTTTGCCGTTACCACCTGAACGGGCCAATTTGCCGGCGCCGGCACCGCCATCCGGAGCGCCTTCGTTCATGCCGTCCATAATGGAGGCAAACATATCGAGTTCCTTGGGGTAGGCGTGTTCCGCCCTGTCGTATTTCCGGGAAATGGGGCGGAAGACTTCCTGGGCGACCTGTCGGGCCTGGTGAACAATCGGGGAGAATTTTTTCGGTATTTCCAGATTCATGATCATGCTCCAGTATTGTTCGGGCTCAGGCGTGGACGCCGCCGATGTGGGTGGCGACAGAGCGCAGGTCGCGATACCAGCGTTCAACCGGGTGCTCTTTTACAAAACCATGGCCACCGAGCAACTGGACGCCGTTGGTACCGATTTCCATGGCTTTTTCACCGCAAAGCAGTCTGGCCAGGCTGGCCTCCCGATGGAATGTCTGATCGGTCTCCGCCCGGCTGGCGGCGCGCCAGGCCAACATGCGCATGCTGTCGGTTTCGATGGCCAGATTGCTGATCATGAACGCTACGGATTGCCGGTTACTGATCGGTTCCCCGAACGCTTCCCGTTCGTTGCAGTAGGGAATGACGTAATCCAGCACGGCCTGGGAGGTGCCGATTGCCAGGCCACAGCGTAGCAGGGCACCGAGATCAAGGAAGGCCTGGTAATCGAAGTCGTCGTCGCCCAGCAGGGTTTCAGCGGATACCTCAACATTATTGAGGGTCAGTGTGACCGGCTGCGCGGCCCGCAATCCCATGGTGGGATCGGCGGTGTGTTCCAAGCCTTCGGTGCCGGCCTGGACAATAAACAGGCGTGGCCGACCGTTCAGTACTGCGGCAACGAGGAGTAGATCACTCTGGGCGCCCAGGACGACGCCGTTTTTCCTGCCATTCAGCCGGTATCCGTTGGCCGTGGATTCGGCAATGGTGCTCAGATTGAGGGGATCGAACAATGCCCTTGGTTCATCAATGGCAATGGTGGCGACCGGCGGGTGTTCTTCGCAAAAGGCCGGTAGATACCTGGATTGTTGTTCGCCCGTTCCCCATTGGGTGATTGCCTGGGCAACGCTGAAAGGTGCCATAAGGGCAATGGCCAGCCCCATGT